>CAMLNT010000004.1 GCA_946481425.1 uncultured Brevundimonas sp. | reverse complement strand
GGCGTGCAGCAGGCCCTGCTCAAGATCATGGAAGGCACCGTCGCCTCCGTGCCCCCGCAGGGCGGCCGCAAGCATCCGCAGCAGGAGTTCCTGCAGGTCGACACCACCAACATCCTCTTCATCTGCGGCGGCGCCTTCGCCGGCCTGGAGAAGGTGATCTCGGCCCGCGGCGTGGGCGCCTCGATCGGCTTCGGCGCCAAGGTCAAGGAGATCGACGAGCGCCGCACCGGCGACATCCTGCGTGGTGTCGAGCCCGACGACCTGATGCGCTTCGGGCTTATCCCGGAGTTTATCGGCCGCCTGCCGGTGCTCGCCACGCTGGAAGACCTGGACGAGACCGCCCTGGTCAAGATCCTGACCGAGCCGAAGAACGCCCTGGTGAAGCAGTACGGCCGTCTCTTCGAGATGGAGAACGTCACCCTCACCTTCACCGACGATGCCCTCATCGCCGTCGCCAAGAAGGCGATCACCCGCAAGACCGGCGCGCGCGGCCTGCGCTCGATCCTGGAAGGAATCCTGCTCGAGACAATGTTCGAGCTGCCGACCTTCGAGGGTGTCGAGGAAGTGGTCGTCAACGCCGAGGTGATCGACGGTTCGGCCCAGCCCCTGCTGATCTACGCCGAGAAGCGCAAGGCAGACGGCGCCGCCTGATTGGTGGCCCGCGCGACTGGCGGCCGCACCGTCACAAATCCGTGAACCGAGCGATCACGAGCGCGTTATCCCTCTGACCGCCGTTGGGGCGGGCAATGAGGAAATGCACATGTTCATTCGTAAGGCACTCGCCGCCACCGCCGTACTGGCCTTCGCTGGTTCGCTCGCCGCTTGCGAAAGCCCCGCCGACGCCGCTGCTGAAGATCAGGCCGACGCCATCGAAGACGCCGGCGAAGCGCGCGCTGACGCTCTGGAGGAGCAGGCGGGCGAAACGGACAACGAAGCGACCGAAGACGCCCTGAACGAGCAGGCCGACGCCGTCGAAGCGCAGGCCGACGCCCAGGCGGACGCCGTCGAGCAGCAGGCCGGCGAAGGCAACTAAGCCTCTCAAGGTCGCGAATTTGAGGGAGCCGGGCGTCTCACGATGCCCGGCTCTTTTCGTATAGCCCTGCGAGGACCGTAGGCAGGCGCTCCGGCAGATCCTCCGCGATAAGTCCCGGTCCAAAGCCCCTCGCCGCCTCAGCGTGAAGCCAGGTCGCCATGCAGGCCGCGTCGATCGCCGAAGCCCCCTGGGCGAGCAACCCGCCAATCATTCCGGCCAGCACATCCCCCGACCCTGCCGTGGCAAGCCAGGGCGAGCCGTTCGGATTGCGCACCAGCTGCCTGTCTGGCGTCGCGATCAAGGTCTCGGGCCCCTTAAGCACGAGAGTGGCCCCCACCTCCCTCGCGGCAGCAAGCGCCGCGGCCTCGCGGCCTTCTGCAAGGAGGCCTGGCCATAGCCGCTCGAACTCGCCTTCGTGCGGCGTCAACACATCGGTGGCGTCGACGAAATCGAGGCCATTCGGCGCGCCGGCGAACGTCGTCAGCGCATCGGCATCCAGGACCAGAGCGGAGCCTGCGCGCTTCAGGGCCCTCGCATTCTCCGCCGTCGCCTCGCCGATCCCTGCGGCCGGCCCGATCACCGCCGCCCTCGCTTTACCGGCCTTGACTTCAAGCTCCGCTGCATCCGCGAACGCCTCGACCATCACGGCTTCTAGGTTGATCGCATTGACCAGGACGGCGGCCGCCGGGCTCAGGACCGTCACAAGTCCGGCGCCGATCCTGAGGCCGGCTCGCGCGGCCAGCCGAGCCGCGCCGGTCCGGCTCATCGGCCCCGACACCACCACCAGCGCGCCGCGCCGGTGCTTGTGCGTATCGGCCGCGGGCCACGGGAAGCGATCCAGCCAGAGTTCCGGTCCGTTCGTCTGCAGGTTCAAAGCGAGGCTCCCGCGCCACGATGCTGTGCATAGCGGGCGGATAGACCGCCACCGGACGATTTGGCCCTTGCCATATGCTGCAATGCAATGTCCTTTCGCTACCCGGGTCCCGCCCCCCGGAATCACCGATGAAAAAGATCGAAGCCGTCATCAAGCCCTTCAAACTCGATGAGGTGAAGGAAGCGCTGCAGGACATCGGCGTGCAAGGCATGACCGTCCTGGAAGCCAAGGGTTATGGCCGCCAGAAGGGCCACTCCGAGCTCTACCGCGGCGCGGAATATGTCATCGACTTCCTGCCCAAGCTCAAGATCGAGGTCATCGTGCCCGATGACATGGTCCAGGCCGTGACCGATGCGATCGTCGCGGCGGCCCGCACCGGCAAGATCGGCGACGGCAAGATCTTCGTCTCCGACGTCCTCGACGTCATTCGCATCCGGACCGGCGAGACCGGTCCCCAAGCCATCTAGTCTGCGGGGTCGCTTCGGCGGCCCTTTTCTCTTCGCCTCCCCAGCTACGGACACACAGCATGAGCGCTTCGGCCATCCTGAAACAGATCAAGGACGAGGAGATCCGCTACGTCGATCTCCGCTTCACGGACCCCAAAGGCCGGCTGCAGCACGTCACCTTCGACATCGGCATGGTCGACGAGGACTTCCTCGAGGAAGGCACAATGTTCGACGGCTCCTCGATCGCCGGCTGGAAGGCCATCAATGAGTCCGACATGCTCCTCAAGCCGGACCTTTCGACGGCTTACATCGACCCGTTTTACCAGCAGGCCACCCTCTTCCTGTTCTGCGACGTCCTGAACCCCGACACGGGCGAGCCTTACAACCGCGACCCGCGCTCGATGGCCAAAAAGGCTCTCAGCTACATCCAGGCCGCCGGCGTGGGCGATACCGTCTACTTCGGACCGGAAGCCGAGTTCTTCGTGTTCGACGACGTGCGCTGGTCCACGGCCGCCCATGACACGAGCTTCAGCTTTGACTCGATCGAACTCCCGGCCAACACCGGCAAGGCCTATCCTGAAGGCAACCTGGGCCACCGTCCGGGACCGAAGGGCGGCTACTTCCCGGTCAATCCCGTCGACTCGGGTCAGGACCTGCGCGGCGAAATGCTCGCCGTCATGGGCGAACTGGGTCTCGAACCCGAGAAGCATCACCACGAGGTCGCACCGGCTCAGCACGAACTCGGCCTGAAGTTCGCCGACCTGCTGACCATGGCCGACCGGATGCAGCTTTATAAGTACGTCATCCACAACGTCGCGGCGGCCTACGGCAAGTCGGCGACCTTCATGCCCAAGCCCATGTTCGGCGACAACGGCTCGGGCATGCACGTGCACCAGTCCATCTGGAAGGGCGGCAAACCTCTCTTCGCCGGAGACAAGTACGCCGGTCTGTCCGACCTGTGCCTCTGGTACATCGGGGGTGTCATCAAGCACGCCAAGGCAATCAATGCCTTCGCCAACCCGACCACCAACTCCTACAAGCGCCTCGTTCCCGGCTACGAAGCCCCGGTGAAATTGGCCTATTCGAGCCGTAACCGTTCGGCCTCGATCCGGATTCCGTGGGTTTCGTCGCCCAAGGCCAAGCGCCTGGAGGTTCGCTTCCCCGATCCAATGGGCAATCCGTACCTCACGTTCGTCGCCCTGCTGATGGCGGGCCTCGACGGGATCGAGAACCGCATCGATCCGGGTCCCGCGATGGACAAGAACCTCTATGATCTGCCGCCGCAGGAGCGGAAGGAAGTTCCCGAGGTCTGCGGGTCGCTGCGCGAGGCGCTCGATGCGCTCGACAAGGATCGGGCCTTCCTCAAGAAAGGCGGCGTCATGGATGACGACTTCATCGACGCCTATATCGAGCTCAAGGAAGCCGAGGTCGCGCGCCTGCAGCTGCACCCGCACCCGGTCGAGTTCGACATGTACTACAGCGGCTAAGACCCGCTCACACCGAAACGGCGAGACGCCCCGGCTAACGGCCGGGGCGTTTTCGCATCAGAGGCCCAGGGATACCCGGTATGTCGGATGGACGATCTGCGCCCACTCCGGATGCTTCTTCAGATAGGCCGCGAAGAACGGGCACACGGGCAGGATGACCAGACCTCTCGTCTTCACATCGGCGAGGACATGACGCGCGAGCCGGCTGGCGATACCACGCCCCTCGAGCGCCTCGGGCACCAGGGTCTCGGTGACCATAAGGCCGCCCTGAACGAGATTATAGGTCACGACCGCCGTAAGCCCATCGACCACCAGGGCGTAGCGCCTGGCGTCGTCCTCGTCGCGGATTTCGGGGTCCAGATCAGTCACAGAACCTCGGCCGGAAGATCGATATCGCAGACCGAGAAATCGGCACCGCGCGACAGGCGCACCTGCTCGGCGAGCGTCCGGAAATAGTCGCTGTCCGTCGCCAGAACCCGCGCCCGCGGACGCTCGGCTTCGGGCAGATCCGATGCGACCCGTACGCGGGTCATGACATCTGGCTCAGCGACCGCGCCCGACGGGTCTGTGCCGAAGCTCAGCGACCGCACTACATCCAGCCCGATGATTGCGCGGCCCCAGACGGTGTAGCGCTTGTCGAGCGACGGATAGGCCTGGCGCATGATGAAGAATTGGCTGTTGGCGCTGTCGTTTGCGTCACCGCGGGCCATGCCAGCCACGCCCGGGCAGTACAGCCCCCAGGCATGGACCTTGCCGTCGCCGGTCTGAGTCATCAGTTCGTCGGGCTGGGTCTGGACCGGGAGCGAACCCATGAAGCCCACGACCGCCCCCATGGGCCGGGCGACGGGCGCAAACGCGACCTCAGGCCCTCGCCGGAAGGTGAACTCTGCAGTCAGGTCGGGATAGGCGCTCTGCCCCTCTCCCCAAAGGGCGCGATCGGCGCCGCGGCTCAGCGGATCGCCCGTCTGGGCCATGAACCAGTCGATGACCCGGTGGAAGCGCTGATTGTCGTAGAAGCCTTCGTTGGCCAGGCGTCGAATGCGCTCGACGTGCCCCGGCGCGGCCTGCGGCGACATCTCGACGAGGATCCGGCCGCGGCTCGTGTCGATGACGAGCAGGTTCTCGGCCGGGACCTCGCGCCAGGCTTCTGCGGGCACACCACTGAGCGCCGCTTCCGCGGGGGGCGGAGGCGGTGGCGGCGTCTGCTCCCCGCCGGCGTCCTGGGCGTGGACAGAACCAGCGAGAACGAGGCTGGAGACGGCGGCAAGCAGGAAGTCGGATCGCATGGGAACCCTCGTCAGCCCGTCACCTGGACAGGCATGGTGATGTCACAGACGGAGAAGGATGTGCCCTGCGCCGTGCGCTGCTCTTCGACCAGCTGACGGAAGCGCTCCGAGCGCGTGTCCAGAACCTGCACGGTCGGCCGTTCGTCGGGCGCGATCTCCACCGCGAGGCGCACGCGCGTCATCCGGTCACGCTCGGCTTCCGGCACCGCGCCGTTGTTGGCCTGTGTTCCGGCCGCCAGGGCCATCACTGCGTCCATGGGGCCGACGACCCGGCCCCAGACCGTGTACTGCCCGTTCAACGTCATGTTGGCGTCGTTCATGATGAAAAACTGGCTGTTGGCCGAGTTGACGTCGGCTCCTGTCCGAGCCGCGCCCACGACGCCCGTGCAGAAGATGGCGTTAGCGTCCACCTTGCCGTCTCGGGTGGCGAACATTTGCCCATCCGGCTGGGTGATGACCGGAAGGCTCCCGAACAACCCGATCTGGGCGCTTGCGGGGCGCGAGAGATTGCGGTCCGAGCCGGTCACGGCCCCGAACGCGGGCTCGGCCCCGCGACGGAAGGTGAACTCGGCGGTCAGGTCCGGCAGTTCGCTGCCGCCCGTACCGGTTCCCGTCGGGTCGCCGGTCTGGGCCATGAAGCCTGGCATGACGCGGTGGAAGACAACGCCGTCGTAGAATCCTTGCCGCGCCAGGGTGCGGACACGCTCGACGTGCAGGGGCGCCGCGTCCGGCGACAGTTCGATCAGCACCCGTCCGGTGGTCATGTCCACGACAAGCAGGTTCTCCGGAGCGACGGTCCGCCATTCCGGCGTCTGGGCCAGGGCGGGCCCCGCCAGAAGGCAGGCCGCGGCCGTGAGGGCGATAAGGCGACGCATGAAACTAGACTTTCAGCTTGGCGCGTACGGCGCGCGCGATCTCTGGGGGCACAAAGCCGTCTATGTCACCCTTTAGCCGGGCGATTTCTTTGACCAGACGCGAGGCGATGGCCTGGTGACGGGGATCGGCCATCAGGAAGACGGTCTCGATCTCGTCGTTCAGCTTCTGGTTCATCGCCGTCATCTGGAACTCGTATTCGAAGTCCGCGACCGCGCGCAGCCCCCGAATGATGACGGCGGCGCCGACTTCCTCGGCGAAGTGCATGAGCAGGCTCTCGAACGGCCGGACCTCGATGATCGTCCCGCCCCGAAGCGGCTCGACCGCTTCCTGGACCATGACCACCCGCTCCTCAGTGGTGAACAGCGGGCCCTTGTCGTCGTTGCGCGCCACGCCGATGACCAGCTTATCGACCAGCTTGACCGCGCGGCCGATGATGTCGAGGTGACCGTTGGTGACGGGATCGAACGTCCCGGGATAGAGGCCGATGCGCAAAAGAGGCTTCTCCCGACTGCCCTGCCCGCCTTGTCTAGCAGGGGTTTGCCTGTGGTCCTAGATCGGCTCGACCGGGTTGGTCATCCAGGCGGCATGCAGGCGGTCGATGATGGCGGGGTCGGTATCCAGGCGATGTTGGTCGATGGCCGACACAGCCGATGCCGGCGTTGCGCTGTTGCAGATGAAGGCGCCGTCGAAACGGGACACTTCGTCCAGCCGGACCGGCCGGCGGACCGCGTTGAGCCCGACCATCTCAAGACCTCGGTCGAGCAGCGCCTGACCCGTTCCCGCCAGCATCGGCGCTATCGGCCAGACGACCGTCTGGCCTTCGAGAAAGCCGATGTTCCAGATGCTGCCTTCGGAGATCAGATCATCGGCGGTCACGAACAGGGCGTCGTCGAAGTTGGCGGCCTTCGCCGCACGGATTGCGTAGGTGAGCCCGAAGGTCGCCGCGTGTTTGATGTGCGGCGCTTCCCGGTCATAGGCCTGGCTCTTCAGGCGCAGCGGGCCTTCCAGAGGCCCGACGGGCGGCGAGACACGGATCAGCACACTCGGCCGACCCAGAGCGTCCGCCCGGCGCATCGTGATCGCCGGCAGGAACAACTGAACCCGCACGCTGGCGCGACCATCATGGCCGTTCAGTGCGGCGCTCAAATACCTGCGAATGTCATCGTCCGGCACGGCCTGACCGAACAGCTCGGCGCTCGACCGACGCAGCCGATCAAGATGCAGGACCAGGCCCCTCACCCCGCCCGGTTCCGTCTGGAATGAGGTGAAGGCGGCGTAGTTGGAAACCAGCGCCTGGCTCAGGCCCTCGACGGTCGCCGGAGCGCCGTCGATGTGGACCGTCTCGATCAAGCCCCGCTCGCGTCTGGTTCGACACCATCAGGCGTGTCGTCACCGGCCTCGCCGTCGTCGCCGCCGGAATCCGGCAGGCGCTCGACCGAAACCACCCTTTCGCCCTCGGCGGTGCGGAAGACCATGACGCCTTGGCTGGATCGCCCGACCACACGGATCTGGCCGACTGGCGTGCGGATCATCTGGCCGCCCGAAGTGATGAGCAGCAGGTCGTCCGAATCCTCGACCGGGAAGCTGGCCGTCAGGCGGTCGCCCGCCCGGCCGCCCAGGCCGTGGGCCGTGAGACCCTGCCCGCCGCGCCCGGTGCGGCGATACTCATAAGCCGAGGACCGCTTGCCGAAGCCCGTCTCTGTGACGGTCAGGATGAACTGCTCGGCGGCCCCCAGTTCGGCGATCCGCTCGACCGACAGGACGGCGTCGCCCGCGACCTCGTCGGTGTCGTCCTCGATAACCGGCGTTTCGTCTTCCCCCTCACCTTGAGCGGCACGACGCATGGCGTTGGAATGTTTGACGTAGGCCGAACGCTCCTCCGGCGTCGCATCGACCCGGCCGAGGATGGCCATGGAGATGACCGCATCGTTCTCCTGCAGCCGGACTCCACGAACGCCCGTCGAATCCCGGCCCTTGAAGACGCGCACGTCGTCGGCCTTGAAGCGGATAGCCCGGCCCATGGCCGTCGTCAGCATGACATCGTCGTCCGCCGTGCAGAGCGAGACGCCAACCATGGAGTCACCCTCGTCCAGCTTCATGGCGATCTTGCCGGCGCGGTTTACGCTGGCGAAGTCCGACAGCTTGTTGCGCCGCACGTCGCCCGACTTGGTGGCGAACATGATGTCGTAGCTGTCCCAGGTCGCCTCATCTTCCGGCAGCGGAAGCACGTTCATGATCGTGTCGCCCGGCTCGATCGGCAGGAGGTTCACGAAGGCCTTGCCGCGCGCCGTCGTGGCGCCCAGCGGCAGCCTCCAGACCTTGAGCTTGTAGGCCTTGCCGTTGGTGGCGAAGAACAGCACTGGCGTGTGGGTCGAGGCCGAGAACACGCCGACGATCGCGTCTTCGTCCTTCATCCGCATGCCGGCCTTGCCCTTGCCGCCGCGATGCTGGGTCCGATAGTCGGACAGATTGGTGCGCTTGACATAGCCGCCGTGGGTCACGGTCACGACCATGTCCTCGCGCGGGATCAGGTCCTCGTCTTCCAGCTCGAAGTCGCCTTCGACAATCTCGGTCCGGCGCGGGATGGCGAAGTCGGCGCGGTAGCGGATCAGTTCCTCGCGGATGACCGCCAGGATGTTGGCGCGGTCCGACAGCAGGGTCAGACGCTCCTGGATATCGGCGGCGACCTCGCGAGCCTCGTCGAAGATCTCGTCACGGCCGAGACCCGTCAGGCGGCTCAGCGTCAGGGCCAGGATCGCGCGCGCCTGTTCGTCGGTGAAGCGCAGCTTGTCGCCATCGACCACGACCGAGCGCGGGTCGGCGATCAGTTCGATCAGCGCCATCATGTCGCCGACCG
This sequence comes from uncultured Brevundimonas sp., assembly GCA_946481425.1. The sequence goes on along the minus strand of CAMLNT010000004.1, from coordinate 24,183 downwards.
GCCAGACCTTGGCCTGAAGCTGTTCGCGCGCCTCGGCCGGGTCCTTGGCGGCCCGGATCAGGGCCACAACCTCGTCGATATTGGCGACGGCCAAGCCTAGACCTACCAGCACATGGCCGCGATCGCGCGCCTTGGCGAGCTCGAACTTGGTGCGGCGGACAACCACCTCCTCGCGGTGCTCCAGGAACACCTCGAGCAGCTTGCGCAGGCCCATCTGCTCGGGGCGGCCGCGGTTCAGCGCCAGCATGTTCACGCCGAACGAGCTCTGCAATGCGGTAAAGCGATAGAGCTGGTTCAGGACCACGTCGCCCGAGGCGTCGCGCTTCAGCTCCACGACCACGCGCATGCCTTGGCGATCAGACTCGTCGCGCACGTCCGAGACGCCTTCGACCTTCTTCTCGCGCACCAGCTCTGCGATGCGCTCCTGAAGCGTGGCCTTGTTCACCTGATACGGGATCTCGGTGATGATGATCGCCTCGCGGTCCTTGCGGATCGTCTCGATCGTCGCCTTGCCGCGCACCACGACCGAGCCGCGCCCGGTCAGCAGCGCCGTCCGGGCGGCCGTTCGACCCAGGATTTCACCGCCGGTCGGGAAGTCCGGCCCCGGCACCATGTCCAGCAGGACCTCGGTGCCGATCTCAGGATCGTCCAGCAACGCCAGACAGGCGTCGATGACCTCGCCCAGATTGTGCGGCGGGATGTTGGTCGCCATGCCGACCGCGATGCCGCCGGCGCCATTGACCAGCAGGTTCGGATAGCGCGCCGGCAGAACCGCCGGCTCCATACGGCTGCCGTCATAGGTCTCGCGGAAGTCGACCGTGTCCTTCTCGATGTCGGTGATCAGGCCTTCGGCGGCCTTGGTCATCCGGCTTTCGGTGTAGCGCATCGCCGCGGCCGGATCGCCGTCGACCGAGCCGAAGTTGCCCTGACCGTCGACCAGCAGCAGGCCCATCGAGAACGGCTGGGCCATGCGGACCAGGGCGTCATAGATCGCGCTGTCGCCGTGCGGGTGATAGCGGCCCATCACGTCGCCGACGATGTTGGCGGATTTGACGTGCTTCTTGTCCGCCGTGCGGCCCTCTTCGTACATCGAATAGACGATGCGGCGATGAACGGGTTTCAGGCCGTCGCGCGCATCCGGCAGGGCGCGGCTGACGATCACGCTCATGGCGTAGTCGAGATAGGACTTCTTGAGCTCGTCCTCGATGGCGATGGGGGCGATGTCGCCCCGGACGCCTTCAGGCGATCCGCGGTCTTCGGTTTCGTCGGTCAAAGGGAGATTTTTCCGGGCAGAATCGGAGCGTTGTGCGCTCCCCGAGTGTTAGCACTTCAGGCCCTTCGGGGCAAAGCCAACGGACCTGATATGGGAGAGCGCACCATGAACCTCAAGACGTTGTCCGGAATAGGTTTTCTGGTCAGTTTGGCGGCTTGCCAGCCTGCAACGCCGAGCGGAGAGGAAGCGGCTGTCGAACCTGCCGCCTCCCAACCGCCGGCAGAGCCGATCGAGGCGACGCTGATCGCGGCTGACGGCTCGCCCGCGGGCCGCGTCGTCATGCGCCATGGGCCTCGCGGGATGCTATTCACGATCGAGGGCGAGAACTGGCCGCAGGGCTGGCACGGGACCCATGTACACGCCGCCGGCCGGTGCGATCCGCCGGCCTTCGAAAGCGCCGCCGGCCATCTCAACAGCGCCGCAGACGCCCACCCTCACGGTCTGCTGAACTTCGACGGAGGACCGGACTTCGGCGACCTCCAGAACGTCTACGCCTCTGCTGACGGTTCGGCGCGAGCCGAGGTCTATCTGGCCAGTCAAGACATGGGCGACCACGACATGAGCGGCCCCGGACTGTCACTCGTCGTCCACGCCAACCCTGACGACCACGTCACCCAGCCGATCGGCGGCGCCGGCGACCGTATCGCGTGTGCCGTCCTGATCCCCGAGCGTCAGCCCGCGTCAGATTGACAGGCCCCGATCCCCCGGGCGTGAATGGGGGATGACCCTGTTTCCCGGCGACGCCCTGCCTGTTCTGCGCCTACCGGGCACGACCAATCCGACTTACTCGGTCGACACGGCTGCTGGCCGCTATCTCGCCATCGGCGTTCTGAGCGCAGCGGACGACGAGACCGTTCGGGCCGGTATCGAGACGATCGAGGCCAATCGCGAACGCTTCAACGACGTTCACGCCTGCGTGTTCGGCATCGTGCCCGACCGACCGCAATGGCGGGCACGTTGCCGGGACCAACTGCCGGGCGTTCGGTGGCTCTTTGATGCCGACGGATCGGCTGCGGCTGCACTGGACGCGGCCAAGGAGCCAGCCTGGATGCTCGTGGATCCCACCCTTCGCGTCTTGCGCAAGGCGGGCGCCGGACATGCCTCGTCGGTCCTGGCCAACGTCTCGTCGCTACCGCCGCCCGACCTGCATACCGGGGCCCAGACCTTCGCCCCGGTCCTCGCCATCCCGCGCATCTTCGAGCCCGAGTTCTGCCGCTCTCTCATCGCAGCCTATGACGATATGGGCGGAGAGCCTTCGGGCTTCATGCGCGAGATCGATGGCGTCACCCGCCTGATGAGCGACGTCGCCCACAAGCGCCGGTCTGATGTGCATTTGCCGGACGGCCAATTGAAGGATCAGGCGCGGGCGCGCATCACCCGCCGGCTCGTGCCGGCCATCCAGAAGGCCTTCCAGTTTCAGGCGACCCGCATGGAACGCTATCTGGTCGCCTGCTACGACGCCGAGGCGGGAGGGTATTTCCGGCCGCACCGGGACAACACGACAAAGGGAACAGCCCATCGCCGGTTCGCCGTGTCGATCAATCTGAACGCCGACTTCGAAGGCGGCGATCTGCGTTTTCCGGAGTACGGATCGCGCACCTATCGGCCGACTCCGGGCGGCGCCGTGGTCTTCTCCTGTTCACTCCTGCATGAAGCGACGCCGGTGACGAAGGGCAGGCGCTACGCCTTCCTGCCCTTCCTCTACGATGAGGACGCTGCCCGGATCCGCGAGGAAAACCTCGCCTTCCTCGACCCGGCTCTTCTGGCAGACCCGGCGGCTGGAGCTGCGGGCGCCTAGCTCGCCGACGCGCCCGACCGGAGGCCTCGCTCGGCCAGAGCCACCAGCGCGACACCCGCCATCGCGATAAGCCCGCCGGTCACGATCTGAGGCGTCAGGACGTCCCCAAGGAGACCGACCCCGATCGCGCAACTGACCAGAGGCGTCGCCAGAAGATACGGCGTCACCCGTCCCGCCTGCCGGCGCTGCACCAGCCAGAATAGGAGAGCGGTGGCGATGATCGACGACACAAGGCCGGCCCAGACCACGGACAGCCAGATCAAGGGACCGGCGGACTGCATGGCTTCGAGCTGGCCGCGCTCGAAAATCAACGATCCGATCACCATCACGGGCGCGGTTCCCACTGCCAGCAGACCCTGCATCTTGAATGGCGATACGCCTCTCGTGCGACGGGCCAGAACCGTGCAGCAGGCCCAGGCGAGGCCAGCAGCCAGGCCGATCAGGATGGGAATCCAGTCCCTCAGCGCCCGCGGGTCGGCGGTCATCCACGCCACGCCCAGAAAGGCCACCACAAGCCCCGCTACCGCCATCCGTTTCAGCCGCTCGCCTAGGGTCAGGAAGGCGACGAGGGCCGTAAACGGAATCCACATCTGCTGGGCCACGACGAACGGGCTCAAATCTTCGGCCAGCCAGTAGCCAACGTAGATCAGGCCGAAGTGGATCGGACCGCCCAACACGACCAGCAGGGCCAGGTGACGCGGCTCCGGAAACGGTGGCTTGAGGAAAGGCATCAGCACCACGGCGGCCATCCCGAACCGTAGCGCGGACACGAGCAATGGCGGCAGGACCTCCGTCGCCACCATCGCGGCTGCGTTGTTAATGCCCCAGATCACCACGATCGCGGCGATCGCGCCGATTTCGGGGAGGCTCAAACGGTCATCGGCGGCGGGAACGACGGTCACCGGTCAGTCCTGCCACAGGCGCCGCGCGGCGGGGGTCACGTCGCGTGACGGGGCGTTACGCTCAGGATTTGTGCAGCCCGTCGTAGGGCATCGTCCTGACCGTGTTCGGTTCGAGGTCCTTCAGCGAGCGGATGTTGATCGCCACCGCGTCCGTCCCGTCCGGGTTCTTGCCGTAGGCGAAGGCCTCGACCCCACAGTCCTCGCAGAAGCGATGATCGATGACGTGATGATTGAACTTGTAGCCCCGAAGCTTGTGCTCGCCCGACAGCAGGCGGAAATTGTCCGCAGAGGTAAAGACCAGCTGGAACCCCTTGACGTAGCAATGGCTGCAGTTGCACTCGATCACCTGATCGAGGCCGATGTCCGCTTCGTAGCTCACCGCGCCGCAGTGGCAGCCACCCTTGTGGGTCCTCACGTCCGTCATCACGCATCCTCCAGCATGAGAACACCTTGGGCGGCCTTGAGCGCCCCTCGCAAAGAGGCGTCCAACCTGTATCGTCCCGGAAGGCGCATCTCGACCTCGGCCCGGCCATCCAGAGCGGCGACGAGGATCACCTCTCCGCCCCGTTCCGCCTCTGCGGGCTTGAGGCGCGCCCTAATAGACTCGAGTTCGGTGGAGCGCGGCGAGACGTGCACGCGCAGACCGGCGGCGGCCTCGACTGCGGCCGAGATCGGCTGGGCCTCGTCCCCGAACCAGCGCACCTCGCCATCAGCCGACTTGGCCCGCACCTTCAGCATCACGGCCGCGCCGGGCTCCAGCACTTCGCGGCAACGCCTGAGCTGTTCGGGCGGGAACAGCACCTCGAACTCGCCCGTGGGGTCCGAGAAGGCCACGAAGGCGAACTTCTCGCCGGTGCGGGCCGATGCCCGCTCCTGGCGACGGCGCACGACGCCGGCCATCATAAAGGCCTCATTGCCCGCCTCAGCCTGGGGCAAGGCTTCGGCATAGAGGGTCACGCGCTTGCGCCGCAGGACACTCACCATGTCCTCTAGCGGATGGCCGGACAGGTAGAAGCCAACGGCCGCGAACTCTTCGTCGAGCCGCTCAGGTCCGATCCAGTCCTCGACCTTCGCTAGTCTCGGGCGCGCGGCGTCGGCCTGATCGCCGCCAAACAGGCTGACCTGGGACGATGCCCGCTCCGCGGCCACGGACTGGGCGTATGCGATCAGGGTGTCGGCGCAATCGACCAGCTGACGCCGGTTCGGATGGATGGCATCAAAGGCCCCCGCCCGCGCCAGGTTCTCTATTGCGCGCTTGTTGACCGCCTTCGGGTCGATCCGCTCGAGGAAGTCGAAAATATCCGTGAAGGGGCCACCCTCGGCGCGGCTTTCGACGACAGATTTCATCGCCTCCATACCGACGTTGCGGATGGCGCCGAGCGCATAGAGGACATGGCCGTCGTCGACGTCGAAATCGGCCATGGACCGATTGATGTCCGGGGCCCTGACTGGAACCTCGAAACGCCGGGCATCCTGGTAGAAGACCGCCAGCTTATCGGTGTTCGAAAGGTCGAGCGACATCGAGGCGGCGAAGAACTCGACCGGGTGGTTCGCCTTAAGGAACCCCGTCTGAAACGAGATCAGCGCATAGGCTGCAGCGTGCGACTTGTTGAAGCCGTAGCCCGCGAACTTGGCCACCAGTTCGAAGATAAAGTCCGCCTGGCTGGCGGCGACGCCCAGCTTCTCCGCTCCCTCCATGAAGCGGATCTTCTGCTTGGCCATCTCCTCGGGCTTCTTCTTGCCCATGGCGCGGCGCAGCAGGTCGGCTTCACCCAGGCTGTATCCTGACAGGATCTGGGCGATCTGCATCACCTGTTCCTGGTAGATGATGACGCCGTAGGTCTCGGTCAGAACCGGCTCCAGGGTTGGGTGAAGCACGTCCACTTCCTGGCGGCCGAACTTGCGGTCGACGTAGGTGTCGATCATCTCCATCGGCCCCGGCCGATAGAGGGAGATCAAGGCGATGATCTCTTCCAGGCTCTCGCAGCGCATCTTGCGCAGCGTGTCGCGCATGCCTTGGCTTTCCAGCTGGAACACGCCGATCGTCTGGCCCGAGGCCATGAGCTCGAAGGTAGCCGGATCCCTCAGCGGCAGCTTGAGCAGGTCCAGCTCGACACCGCGCTTCTTCAGGTAGCCGAGCGCCCGCTCCAGGACGGTCAGGGTCTTCAGTCCCAGGAAGTCAAACTTCACCAGACCGGCCGGCTCCACCCACTTCATATTAAACTGGGTGGCGGGGATGTCCGAGCGCGGGTCCTTGTAGAGCGGCGCCAGCTCCACCAGCGGCCTGTCTCCGATCACGATGCCGGCCGCATGCGTCGACGCGTTGCGATACAGGCCCTCGAGGCTCATCGAGGTCTCGATGAGGCTTTCGACCGTGCGGTCCTCGGCCTTCGCCTCCTTCAGCCGCGGCTCCAGTTCCACGGCCTGCGCCAGCGTCACTGGATTGGCCGGGTTGTTCGGGACCATCTTGGCCAGGCGGTCGACCTGGCCGAGCGGCATCTGCATTACTCGCCCGACGTCGCGCAGGACGGCGCGGGCCTGGAGCGTGCCGAAGGTGATGATCTGGGCCACGCGGTCGTCGCCGTACTTGGCCTGTACGTAGGCGATCACCTCGTCGCGTCGCTCCTGGCAGAAGTCGACGTCGAAGTCGGGCATCGACACCCGCTCAGGGTTCAGGAAGCGCTCGAACAGCAGCCCGAAGCGCAGCGGATCGAGATCCGTGATCGCCATGGCCCAGGCGACCATCGAGCCTGCGCCTGATCCACGGCCCGGCCCGACCGGGATGCCATGGGCCTTGGCCCATTTGATGAAGTCCGAAACGATGAGGAAATAGCCTGAGAAGCCCATCGATTGGATGACGCCGATCTCGCGCTCCAACCGGGCCCAGTAGTCGGCTTCCTCAGCCGCCATATCGAGGCCGTTCAGCCGGCTCTTGAGCCCTTCGCGCGCCTGATGGGCCAACTCCTCGGCTTCGGAACGCCCCGCCCCCGTGTCGAAGCGCGGCAGGATCGGATCGCGTGGCTGAACGAGGAAGGCGCAGCGGCGCGCGATATCCAGAGTGTTGTCGCAGGCCTCGGGCAAGTCCGCGAAGAGGGTTCGCATGTCGGCCGCCGGCTTGAACCAGTGCTCGGGCGAAACCTTGCGGCGCTCATCCTGTCCGAGGAACGCGCCGTCCGCGATGGCGATCAGCGCTTCGTGCGCCTTGGCCATGTGGGGCGGGCCGAAATAGACGTCGTTGGTCGCCACCAGCGGCGTGTCGTGGTCATAGGCGAAGGATACGAGCCCGGGCTCGGCCTTGCGCTCCTCCGCCAGTTCATGGCGCTGGAGCTCGACGTAGAAGCGATCGCCGAACGCGGCCTTCATTTCCGACAGCGCCTGGCGCGCCTCTGCGTCGCGCCCCTGAACGAACAGGGGATCAACCGGGCCATCAGGGCCGCCGGACAGCAGGATCAGCCCAGCCGAACGGTCGACCACCTTCGCCCACGGGACATTCGGCTCATCGGCCGGATCGATCTCGAGGAAGGCGGCGGACGAGAGAACCGAAAGGTTGGCCCAGCCTTCTTCGGTCTGGGCGATCAGCATAATGGTCGGAACCCGTGCCCAGCGCTCGGCCCGCCTACCCCCGATCCCGACCACGGGAATGGCGCACCCGACGATGGGCTGCACGCCGGCGTCTTTGCAGGCCTGCGAGAACTCTAACGCGCCGAACAGGTTGGCCCGGTCCCCGATGCCGATTGCCGGCATCTGGGCATCGGCCGCCAGCTTGCCCAGCTTCCCGGCCTTGATCGCGCCTTCCAGCAAGGAATAGGCGCTACGGACGCGCAGATGGACGAAGCCTTCGCTCAAGCCGACGATCCTCCGGAACGGGTGAAGCGTCCATGGTCGCCCTGCCCGTCGTCCGGCTCAACCCGCACCGACCAAGGACCTGTGGACGAAATCAGGCGACGACGCTGGCCGCTGTCCAGACCATCCAGACGAAGGCGCAGACGGACGCGAGAGACAGCGATTCACGAACGGCACGGGCCATGGCTTCGACTCCCCAGAACGATGTTTCTGGTTTGTTCTATTCCTGTTTTGTTCTCGCCGCAAGAGCCTGATCGGCGGGGGACCAAGCGAAGCCCTGCCCTTCGAAAATCTGGCCGTCGATCGTTAGCGTTCCCCGCAGGACGCGCGCTGGAGGTACGCCCTCTTCCAGGAACCGGCCCTCAAATGTCACCCGACCGAGCCGCTCTCCATCCCCGGCGAACCGGACCTGGCCGGTCGACACGCCATATCCGCTTGGCAGGACCCGCAGGACCACGGATGGATCTTGGCCGCCCAGCTCGTTGGGTGTGCGTTCCGAGGCCATGTCCTCGAACTGGAGCATGATCGGAGGGAACAGAGGCTCGGTCCGCCCGGCCCCTGACTCCCAGGCTTCGAAGGCGGATGCGTCCCCGATCGACAGATGACTAAGGCGCAGGTCGCCGACTTGGACGGCGGTCAGCGGCACGTAATAGCCGCGCCGGTCCACGCCCACTTCGTGCGCAAAGCCTTCGACTGGCGGCAGGACGGGAGAAGGGTTGATGTCGCCCTCTGGCGGAGCCGGCGACGCCGGTTCAGCCGGGCCGTCACAGCCGACCAGCGCTGTTGCGGCCACGAGGGCCGCGGCCCGGAGGGCGCTCCTACGGCCCGGCCGCACTGGACGCGCCCGGCGCAACGCGGAAATCAGGCTGCTCCATCCGGTCGACGGCCCGCAGCGCCTCCCAGGCCGTCTGGACCGCCCCTCGGTACCAGGCGACGTTGATCCGCTCGGCGTCGTCGGTCGGCTGGTGATAGTCCGGATGGTCGTCGACACTGAAGAAGACGAAGGGCACGCCCCGAGCGTGGAAGGCCGCCTGATCCGAAAGGTTTACCCAATTGTTCCGCCCCCGCACGGCCGGATCGTCATAGCCGTAGCGGCGCTCGATACCCGCCTGTTGCGGCAGCCCGTCGATGACAGGCGTCAGGGCCGGGTAGAGGCGCGTGCCGACGACCCAGAGGATACCATTGTCGCCGCGCGCGATCATATCGAGATTGATGTTGAGCACGATGCTGTCGAGCGGGATCGGCGGATCGGCCGTGAAGGCCTGGGCGCCCAGAAGGCCCCGCTCTTCGCCATCAAGGGCCAGAAGCAGCACGGAATGGCGCGGCGGATGGGCGCGCAACATTCGCGCCAGCTCCAGCAAAGCCGCGGTACCCGACGCATTGTCGTCCGCGCCGTTATAGATCTGGCCGTCGCGAACGCCTTCGTGGTCGTAATGAGCCGTCACGACGATCCATCGGCCGGGAGCATCCGTGCCGGGTATTGCGGCCGCGACATTGAAGCCTTCGATCGGAAGCGGCCGACGCGCGTTCGCCGGGGCCGTGAAGGGCAGCAGCCATTCGGCGTTCAGCGGTTCGACGCCCGCCGCCTCGAAGCCGGCGACGACATAGTCGCGAGCCATGAGGCCGCCCGCCTCGCCGAAGCCCCGGCCCTGCATGCTGTCTGCGGCAAGGGCCGTCACATCGGCCATCAGGCGCTCGGCGTCCACCTCCGCGCGGCGTTGGCCGCCCGGCATGTGCGCGCAAGCCACCAGGCCAAGGGCGGCAATCAGCGCGATCAAGGGCCTCATGCCAGAGCCTCCTCGGCGTCGTCTTCACGACGACGGCGCAGTTCGATCAGACGGACACACCAGATCGAGACCTCGTAGAGCAGCGCAAGCGGCACCGCGAGCATCAGTTGGCTGATCGGATCTGGAGGCGTGACAATCGCGGCGAGCACGACCACGCCGACGATGGCGTAGCGGCGGCCTTGGGCCAGGGTCTCCGACGAGATGATGCCTGCCATTCCCAAGAGAGTGACCACGACCGGCAGCTGGAAGCTCAGGCCGAAGGCGAGAATCAGGGTCGTAACCAACTGAAGGTACTCACCAATGCGCGGGAGCAGCGATACCTCGATCCCCTCTCCGGCAATCTGCTGACTCAGCGAGAACCAGAGGACGAAGGGAAGCATGATGTAATAGACCAGCGCCGCCCCCATCAGGAACAGGACCGGCGACGCGAACAGGAACGGCAGGAAGGCGCCCTTTTCGCGCCTGTACAGGCCCGGCGCTACAAATCGGTACAGCTGGAACGCCAGCACCGGGAAGGCCAAGGCGATTGCGCCGAATCCCGCCAGCCGCAGCTTGGCGAAGAAGAACTCCAGCGGCGCGGTGAAAACCAGCGCCAGCGGTTCGCCGGCGGTCGGCGGAGCAGCGGTCGCCTGGATCAGCGCGGTCAGGAGTTCCAATCCATGCCCGTGTCCCTCGCCCTGGCTGGCGAAGATGGTGTTGGCCACCTTGAACGGATGGAACAGGAAGAGGGAGATCGGCTCGGCAAAATAGAAGCAGACCACGAACGCGAGCACGAAGGCGACCACGCAGATGATCAGCCGCGTGCGCAGTTCGGTTAGGTGCTCGAGAAGCGGCGCCCGGGACGCCTCGATCTCAGCGTCCTCGTCAATGACCTTGGTCATGTGTCTGCCGCCTTGCGGCGCGCCGTGCGGGCCTTGGTCGCCACCGTCGGCTGGGCGGTCGCCTTGCGACGCGTTGTCGTCTTGGCGGCTGTATTCGCGGCCGGCGTCTCAGCGGCCGTTAGAGCTGCCGCCTTGGCCTCTTCCAGCTTGGCCGCCACGATCTGATCGCGCGTCTCCGCATCAAGCGATGGCTCGGTCATCGGCGGGGCGGCCGTGACAGCCTTTGAGGCGGTTTTGGGCAGCACCGGCGTCTTAAGTTCCTTGTCGATGTCCTTGAGGGCTGCGCCGGTCTCGCGACCGATCACGTCCATTTGTCCGCTTCGCAGAGCTTCGACCTCCTTGCGCAGGTCATCGAGCTCGGACTGCCGGGCCATGTCGTCGAAGCTGGCGCGGAACTCCGCCGCCATCTTGCGGGCGCGGCCCATGAACTGTCCAACCTTGCGCATGAGCAAGGGCAGATCCTTCGGGCCGACCACGATCAGCGCCACGAGGGCGACGAGCACGATCTCAAACCCGCTGATGCCGGGGCCGAGCATGGACTAAGCCTTTCCTGAACCGCTCTTAGCGGTTGGCGTCTTCGCGGTCGCGCTCAGACTGCGGCAAGCTCCCGGTGCGGTCCCCGCTGCCCATGTCCGACGGATCGTCGTCGTTCTTAAGGCCGTCGCGGAACGACTTGATGCCGCGCGCGGCGTCACCCATCAGATTCGAGATGCGGCCCTTGCCGCCGAAGAGCAGCAGCACGACCACGATAACGATAAGCCAGTGCCAGATGCTGAAGCTGCCCACGCGATAGTCTCCTTATGCGACGGCTGAACTCTGCAGCCGCGAATTGTGTCGGACATATAGGCCGTTCCGGCGCCCTAGCCAACAAGACCGATCACCAGATCTCGACGCGCTCTTCCTCAGTCAGATACAGGTCCTGGTCCGGTTGGACGTCGAACGCGGCGTACCAGGGGTCCTGGTTGCGAACCGTCGCCACCCGCCACGGGCCTGGTGAATGGACGCCCGTGAGGATGGCGTTGCGCAAGGCCGGATCGCGGTACTTCGAGCGCCAAACCTGGGCCCAGCCGAGATAGAACCGCTGCGCCCCGGTGAAATCATCTACGACGGGTGCTTCGACCCCATTCAGGGAGATCTGGTAGCCATCGTACGCCGTGGCCAGCCCGGCCACGTCCGCGATGTTCTCGCCCAGGGTGAGGTCGCCGTTGAGATTCAGGTCCGGGAAAGCCTGATAGCCGTCATACTGATCGGCCAAGGCGCTCCCTTCCGCCTCGAAACGCTCAAGGTCCTGCGGCGTCCACCAGTTCCGAAGGCGCCCCGTCTCGTCGAACAGCGCGCCGGTCGAGTCGAAGCTGTGCGTGATCTCGTGCCCGATCACCGCGCCGATGCCGCCGTAGTTCACGGCGGCATCCGCGAGCGGATCGAAGAAGGGAGCTTCAAGAATCGCCGCCGGGAAGATCAGGCGGTTTTCGAGCGGGACGTTCAGGGCGTTCACCGTCTGTGGCAGCATGTACCACTCGTCGTGGCTGACCGGCCGGGTCAGCTTGGCAAGGTTACGCTGATACTCGAATAGACTGGCGCGCGCAGCGTTGCCCCACGCCTGATCGGGGCGGATTTCCAGGGCGCTGTAGTCCCGCCATTGCTCCGGATGCCCGATCGACACTTCCAGCGTCTGCAACTTGCGCCGGGCCGCCGCGCGGGTCTCGTCAGACATCCAGTCCAGATTGTCGATGCGCTCGCCGAATGCGGTCATCAGGTTCTGGACCAACTGCTCCATGGCGGTCTTCGAAGCGGCCGGGAAATGGCGATCAACGTAGATTCGTCCGACGGCCTCGCCGATGGCGTTGTTGGTCGCATCGACCGCCCTGCGCCAGCGCGGCGCCTGTTCGGGCGTGCCGGACAGGGTCGAGCCGTAGAAGCTGAAGTTTTCGTTGGCGAAGCCGCTCGACAGGTAGGGCGACGCCCGATCGATGGCATGGAAGGTCAGATAGTCCTTCCAGGTGTCAAGCGCCTGCGAACCGACCAGCGCCGCGATTCCGGTCACCGCGCCGGGTTGCCAGACAACGAACTGATCCTGCTGGGCCAGGCCCGCGCCGTCGCGCCAGGCGGCCCAGTCGATCCCCGGCGCCCGGGCGTCGAAGTCGGCGGGGGTCCAATGATTGTTGCCGGCCTGCACGTCATTGGTCTGCTCGGCCGTAGCGTGGACACCGGCGATCGCCGTCTCGAGCGCCAGGATTCGGTCGGCCTTGGCCTCCGGCTGGGCGATGCGAGCGAGCGTCAGGATCTGCACGATGTGGGCGCGGTACGCCTGGCGCATCTCGGCCATCCGGCCGCCTTCCAGATAGAAGGCGCGATCCGGCATCCCCAGGCCGCCCTGGACGAGATAGGGCGAGTTCCGCGTCGGCTCGTCGAAGTCCTGCGACACCCAGAGGCCGAACAGCCGATCAGTATAGTAGTCCGTGGCGTTCAGCAGATCGACGTCGGCTCTCAGCGTCTGCCCCAGGGCCCGAGAGAGCCCCTGCTGGTCACGAATGCCGGCGATCGCGTCCAGCTCCTCTCGCAAGGGGGATACGCCGGCGGCCTCGATCGCCGCCTCATCCATGAAGGCGGTGTAGAAGTCCCCGATCTTGCGACGATCCCCATCCGCGCCGCTGTCAGCGGCGGCCTCTTCGATGATCGCCTTTGTGCGCTCGCTCGCCTGGATGGTCAGCAGGGTGAAGCTGTTGAAGCTGGCGCGATCGGCCGGGATTTCCGTTGTGCGCGCCCATGTCCCGTTGGCGTAGCCGAAAAAGTCGTCGCCCGGTGTGATGGAACGATCCATCCCGGCCGTGTCGAACCCCCAGGTCCCGAACGTCGGCGTGGTGCGCTGTGCGCCCGTTCCGTCACGATTGCAGGCGGTAGCGGCCAGGGCGAAGGCCGGGGCGGAAAGAAGAAACGTACGGCGGAGCATCACAGGCCTCCTTGTTCGGACAGACGATAGACCCCGTTGGTGTCCAGGACGCGGCCTGTCGGAAATTTAATGCTGAGCTAGCCCTCGTCCTCCGTGACGAAGTCCTGCGCGAATTCCGGCGCATCGTCTCCGTCCTCGATCGGATCGAGGTCATCGTCCCCGCCACGCGAAGGATCTGGAGTCATGAAGTCGGCCGGAAGCGAGAGGTCCAGCAGACCGGCGGCCCGCATATCCGCAGCGCCCGGCAGGTCCGCGAGATGCGCGAGGCCGAAGTGCTCAAGAAAATGGTCCGTGGTCCCGTAGGTCACCGGTCGTCCGGGGCTGCGGCGGCGCCCGCGTAGGCGGACCATGCCCATCTCCAGCAGCAGGTCGAGCGTGCCCTTGGAGAGTGACACACCCCGTACGCTCTCGATCTCGGCGCGCGTGACAGGCTGGTGGTAGGCGATAATGGCCAGGGTCTCGAGTGCGGCCTTGGACAGCTTCCTCGGCTCCTCGCGTTGCTCGGTCATGAGAAACGACAGATCTTGCGCGGTGCGGAAGGCCCAGCGATCGGCCACGCAGACCAGCTCGACGCCCCGACCGCCGTAACGGGCCCGAAGGGCCGCGATCGCCTGTCCGGCGTCCGCTCCCTCAGGCAGCCGCCGGGCGATTTCCGCCAGCGTTAGCGGCCCGGCCGCCGCGAACAGCAGGGCCTCGACCCGGCGCTCGATCTCAGCCTCATCCGGCGCGAAGATGCTCACTGATCCGCCTCCAGCACGAGCGTGTCACGCCGCGTCCGCACGAAGATGGGATCGAAAGCCTCCATCTGCCGGGCGTTGAGACGGCCTTCCTTGACCAGTTCGAGGCTCGCCGACAGCGTCGACGCCAGATAGGAGGCTGAAGACGGCCCATCCTCCTCTGTTGACCGCTTGCGCGGCGCGACCGCAGTGAGTTCGGTCCAGGCAGACAACCTCGGCAGCTGCTTCAACATCCAGTCCCGCGCTTCTTCCAGCGCGAAGGCCTCGACCCTCTGGGTTGGCGCGTAGTGCCGTTCCGCCTCCCGGCGACGCTGAGCCACATAGGCCGACATCAGGTCATACAGATTGGCGTCTAGCTGGTTGGACGGGATGACCTGAATTGCCTCCGGATCGCCGCGTCCGAACACATCGCGGTTAAGGACCGGTCCGCCTGTAAGCGCCTCCACCGCCTTGCGCATCGCCTCCAGCTTCATCAGGCGGAAGGCCAGGCGCTGCGCCATCTCCTCGGCCGGGATTTCGCCCTCGACCTTGCGCTCAGGCTTCGGCAGCAGCAGCCGAGACTTCAGATAGGCAAGCCACGACGCCATCACGAGGTAATCGGCTGCCAGGGCGAAGTTCCTGCGCCGCGCCTCGTGCACAAAGGCGAGGTACTGCTCAGCCAGTTTGGTAATCGACAGCTTCAGCAGATCGACCTTCTGCGTCCGAGCCAGGGCCAGCAGGACGTGCAGCGGACCTTCGAAGCCCTCCAGGTCGACCACGAACGCCTCACCCGCATCTGCATTATCGGCGGCGGTGAAGTCCAGGTTCGGTTGGAAAGCGTCGGTCATTGCGCCTCGCCTACGTCAGGCCCCCGGGCCGCGTCCAGCTTTCCGGCCAGCAACAGGGCGAACCGCTCGCGCGCCTCGGCCTCATCCAGCGGCTCCGGCGTGTGCACGATCCGCTTCAGCGCCGCATCGGCCCGCGCCCTGGCCCTTCCCTTCAGGGAGCCAGCGCCTTCAGCCACAGCCTGCATTTCGGCGATGTCGCCGTTGCAGTGAAGTACGACGTCGCATCCTGCCTTCAGCGAACGCTCGGCTCGCTCGGTGAAGGATCCAGACAGGGCCTTCATCGAAAGGTCGTCGGTCATGATCAGGCCATCGAAACCGAGATCGTCGCGAACCAGCTTCAACGCCGCCTTGGAGGTCGTTGCCGGGTTCTTCCCGTCGATCGCGACGTAGACCACATGGGCCGTCATCGCCATCGGCATGTCGGACAATGACCGGAAAGGTGCGAAGTCCCACACTCTGAGGTCATCCATCGGCGTCTCGACGACGGGCAACTCGTGGTGGCTGTCTGCGAACGCCCTTCCGTGGCCGGGGATGTGCTTGATCACCGGCAGTACCCCGCCCGCCAGCAGGCCCTCAGCCTTGGCCCGGCCCAGCTGGGCGACCGTCGCCGGATCCTGCGCATAGGCTCGGTCGCCGATGATGTCGTGGGCGCCCGCGACCGGCGTATCCAGCACCGGCGCGCAATCCACGTCGATGCCGACCGCCTTCAGGTCTGCCGCCAGCAATCGCCCCGCCAGCCGCGCCAGCTCACGGGCCGCCAGCGGATCGTTCGTCGCCTTCAGATAGGCCGCGCCAGGTGGGTATTTCGGCCAGTGAGGCGGCCCCATGCGCTGGACGCGCCCGCCTTCCTGATCGATCAGGATCGGAGCCTCCCGGCCGACCGCATCACGCAGATCATTCGTCAGGGCAGAAAGTTGCGCCGGATCGCTTACATTCCGCTTGAAAAGGATGAAGCCCCAGGGCTGCGCCTCACGGTAGAAGGCGCGCTCGTCTTCCGTCAGGCCAAGGCCCGAACAGCCGTAGATCGCAGCCGAGGCGCCGGTCACTGAACGATGCAGTCCCGGCCCTGAGCCCGCATCGCACCGCAGAAGGCGCGGGCCTCCTGTGCGGAGAAGCCGTTGACGGTGGCCCGGTAGACGGTGCGGCCGTCCGACGTCGTTACCTGCTGGATGCCGCGCGTGCGCCCCGAAGCGAACTGCGGGAAGGCCGCGGCCACCTCGGCATAGGCGCGTTCGGCGGCCGCCTCGCTCGAGAAGGCCCCGATCTGGACACCGGCTCCGCCGCCTGCCGGCGCCGGCGTCGGGGTCGGCTGGCTCGGCGCTGGCCGGGGCGGTTGCGCCGGCGGCGGTGTCGGACGCGTCGCATCGGCTGTCGGGGGCGCATCGGCGCCGGGTGCCGCCGGGTCATCTTGACCGGTCAGGGGCGGCGGGCGCTGTCCCGGCGTCTCCGGCGGCGGGGCCAGGTCGACGTCGGAATCGTTGGGGTCGAAGATTTCAATCTCGGCGTCGCGGTTGAGCGCTTCCGCCTCCGGCGCCGACCCGGCTGCTGCTCCGGATTCCCCCACCACCGGCGGGGCTTCGCCCGGCGAACGGACGCCCGCGCGGTAGAACAGAATGACTGCGATGATGAGCACCAGCAGAACGATCGCCGACACCACCAGGGTGATCGGCACCGGCGGACGCCCGCCGCTCCGGCCGTAGCCGCGCGCATCGAACCCCGACCGGTCAAACGGGAGGTCGTCGTCGTTGCGAGGCGTGTAGGGGCCGCGCTCGGGATCAGGCCGTTCGTAGGACATCAGGTTCGCCTCATGGTCTGGCGCCGCCGCGACGAATCGCAACCGCGACCTCGGAGTCTAGCCCAACCCTGCCCACGACCGAATCATAAGTCCGCCCCATCCACAACGCCGAAAAGCCTTCTGTGCTCCTCGAAGGCGAACAGATCGGTCATTCCGGCGATGTAGTCGCACACCGACCGGGCCCTGCGCTCCACGCCGCCGGCCACGGCGCGTTCGGCCCACTCGGCCGGCATCTCGCCGGTGTCATCCATGTAGCGCCGGAATAGGTCGTCAATCGTCCGTCCCGCCCTGTCGCGCATCAGGTTGATCCGGTCGTGCCGGTACATCCGCTCGAACAGAAAAGCTCTGAGCCGGGCCAGGTCCTGGATCATGCCCTCGGAGAACTGCACCATCGACCGTTGGGCCACGCGGACATCCTCAGGCGTCTCCACGCCGTGCGCGGCCAGGCGTCTGCGCGTTTCCCCCATCACATCGTCGATCATCGCCCCGATCATGCGGCGCACCGCTTCGATGCCGATCATCCGGTCGTCGAGGGTCGGCCAGTCAGCGCGCACGCCGCGCAGGATCGGCCCGACCAGCGGCACCGCCTCCAGTTCTTGCAGCCCGAACAGGCCGGCCTGTAATCCGTCGTCCACGTCATGGTTGTTGTAGGCGATGTCGTCGGCGACCGCTGCCACCTGGGCCTCGAGAGAGGCGAAGGTTGCGGGCCTGAGATCCCAGAGCTCGAGGTATTCGGCCACCGCCCTCCACGCCGGTTCGTCCAGCCGGTGGCTGATCGGCCCGTTGTGCTTGATGACGCCCTCTAGCGTTTCCCAGCTCAGGTTCAGGCCAAGGAAGGCCGGATAGCGCCGCTCCAGACGTGTCACGATCCGAAAGGTCTGGACGTTGTGATCGAAGCCAGCCCATGGCTCCATCAGCGCCTTGAGCCTGTCCTCGCCCGCGTGGCCGAACGGCGGATGCCCCAGGTCGTGCGCCAGGGCTACGGCCTCGGCCAGATCGTGATCCAGCCCGAGCCCCGCCGCGAGCGACCGCGCGATCTGCGCCACCTCCAGACTGTGGGTCAGGCGCGTTCGATAGTGGTCGCCCTCGTGAGCAATGAAGACCTGCGTTTTGCCCTTCAGCCGCCGGAACGGCGTGCAGTGAATTATCCGGTCCCGATCGCGGGCATAAGTGGTTCGTGTCGCCGAGGGCGCCTCGACGTACAGCCGACCGAGGCTCTGATCCGGGTCGGACGCATAGGCTGCGGGCGCGATCGTTGCATTCATCCGTGGGCCACCGACGGAGGGCCCTTCCGTGCGGGCCCGTGGACCCTCATATAGGGCGCACGATGAGCCTGAAACCCGTCATTCTCGCCGACAGCGCCGCCCGCCGCCTTGCCGACCTTTCCAAAGCCGAGGGCAAGACCCTGATGCTGCGCGTCGCCGTCGACGGCGGTGGCTGTTCGGGCTTTCAGTACCGACTGGACCTCGTCGAGACCGCCGAGCCTTACGACATCCGCGTCGAGAACGACGGCCAGACAGCGCTGGTCGACGACGTGTCCATGCCGTTCCTGGCCGGATCCGAGATCCAGTTCGTCGACGAACTGCTCGGCGCGCAGTTCAAGATCGTCAACCCGAACGCCGTTGCGAACTGCGGTTGCGGGGTGAGCTTCTCGATCTGACGATCAGTACGCGTGGCTCTCCGCTGCGCGCTCTTCCAGATGTCCGTCCTTGAGAGCGAAGACCCGGTCCATGTGCCCGGCCAGCTCCATGTTGTGCGTCGCGATCAGGGCACTGACCCCCGTCGCTCGCACGAGGTCTCGCAGCGCCGCGAAGACGGCCTGGCTGGTCGTCGGGTCGAGATTTCCGGTTGGTTCGTCGGCCAGCAGCAGGCTCGGCTTGTTGGCCAAGGCCCGCGCGATCGCCACCCGCTGCTGTTCCCCGCCGGACAACTGGCCCGGTTGGTGGGTCAGGCGCTCGCCGAGGCCCAATGCGGTCAACAGTTCCGCCGCGCGCGCGCGCGCGTCCGCTTGCTTGAGGCCGCCCATTCGCAAGGGAAGCGCCGCATTATCCAAGGCGTCGAATTCTGGCATCAGGTGGTGAAACTGATAGACGAAGCCGATCCGGGCCAGGCGCAGTCGGGTGCGGCCCCGCTCGTCGAGTGCGCCTACATCCTCGCCGTCGATCAAAATCGTGCCGGCGTCCGGTCGCTCCAGCAGCCCGGCCGCATGAAGCAGGCTCGACTTGCCCGATCCTGACGGTCCGATCAGGCCGACGATCTCTCCGGGCATGACGGTCAGCTCGACGCCCTTTAGGACGTCCAGTGTCTTGTCGCCCGTGACGTAGGAGCGGTTCAGCCCGCTGATCTGCAGAAGCGGCCTACTCATAGCGAAGCGCCTCTACCGGATCGATCTTGGACGCCCGCCAGGACGGGATCAGGGCCGCGAGCGCAGAAAGCACGAGCGCACAGCCGGCGATGATGATCACCTCGGCCCATTCGATCCGGGCCGGAATGCCATCGAGGAAATAGATCTCGGGCGGGAACAGCGAGCGGCCGATCAGGCCCTCGATGAACCGCTGGATCGGCTGGATGAACAGGCAGAACAGTACGCCCAGCACGAAGCCTACGATGGTGCCCGCGCCGCCTATCGAAAAGCCGGCCGTCAGGAACACGCGCAGGATCGCCCCCTGCCCCGCACCCATGGTCCGCATGATGGCGATGTCGCGGGTCTTGTTCTTCACCAGCATGACGATGCCGGAGATGATGTTCAGCGCCGCCACCAGCACGATCAGCATCAGGATCAGCCGCATAACGATCCGCTCGACCGCAAGGGCGCCGCGCATGGTCGAGTTCTGCGTCGTCCAGTCCAACACCACGGCCTGCGGCCCGAGCAGCTCACGCAGGCGCTGCGTCGTCTCAGGCGCCCGCTCGGGCCGCTCGATCCGCACCTGGATCATGTCCCACAGACCCTCGCGGGCGAAGAACAGCTCGGCCTGCTCGATCGGCATGTAGATCATCACCTGATCGAAGGTCGCCACGCCGGTCGTCACCACTGCAGAGACCACATAGGATTTCTCGAGCGGCGCGGAGCCGAACGCCGTCCCGCCGCCATCCTGCGACAGCAAGGTCAGGGTGTCCCCCGGGCCTACGCCAAGTCGCGTCGCCAGGCCTTCGCCGATGACGATGGAATCGCCGCCGTACTCGCCCTGCCCGAACGGCTCGAAGGAGCCGGACCGCAGTCCCTCCTGACCGATGGTCGAGGCCCGAAGATCCTGCGGCCGCACCGCACGGACCAGGCCGCCGGCGGACATTCCGCCGGGGCCGGTCACAAAGGTCTCAGCCTGGATCAGCGGCGTGGCCTCAACGACTTCAGGAAGCGTCTTCACCCGCTCCAGTGTCTGCTCGCGCCCGGCTCCGCTCAACATCTGGCCCTGCACATACACGTGCCCGTCAACGGCCAGCAGGCGGTTGATCAGCTCGGACGTGAAGCCGTTCATGACCGACATGACGATCACCAGCACCATCACGCCCAGCATGATGCCGAGGAACGAGATGATGGCGATCAGGGCGATGCCGCCCTCCTTGCGCCGGGCGCGCAGGTAACGCCATGCTAGCCCAAGCTCCCAGGCCGAGAACGGCTTGGCAGGCTTGATATTGAGATCGCTCACGCGCTCACCTTCTGCAAGGCCTCGGCCAGAGGCAGGCTCAGCTTTTCGCCAGTCGCCCGACGCTTCAGCTCGACGACGCCATCGGCCAGGCCCTTGGGCCCGATCGTCAGTTGCCACGGCACGCCGATCAGGTCGGCGGTGGCGAACTTGCCGCCCGGCCGCTCGTCGGTGTCGTCATAGAGCACTTCCTTGCCAAGCGCCTCGAGTTGGCTGACCGCGTCCTCACAGGCCGCAGAGCAGGCCTCGTCGTTGGCGCGCAGATTGATCACCACCACGTCGAACGGCGCCACGGCGTCCGGCCAGATGATGCCGCCCTCGTCGTGGCTCGCCTCGATGATCGCGCCCAGCAAGCGCGAGACGCCGACGCCGTAGGAGCCCATGTGGACTTCGGTATCGACACCGTCCGGTCCCGCCACCTTGGCCTTCATCGGGGCCGAATACTTCGTGCCGAAATAGAAGATATGACCGACCTCGATCCCGCGCGCGGTCAGGCGGTCGGCTTCCGCCGTCTGGGCCTCGAAGGCGGCGGCGTCATGCATTTCCTCGGTCGCGGCGTATAGCGACGTGCGTCCGTCGACGATGGCCTGCAGGTCGTCCCAATCCACGCCCGCGCCGGGCGCCGGCATCTCGACTAGCTTGCGGTCACAGAACACCTGGCTCTCGCCCGTATCGGCCAGGACGATGAACTCGTGGCTCAGGTCGCCGCCGATGGGGCCCGTGTCCGCGCGCATCGGCACGGCCTTCAGGCCCATCCGGGCAAAGGTATTCAGATAGGCCACGAACATGCGGTTGTAGGCCTTACGCGCCGAGGCCTCGTCGAGGTCGAAGCTGTAGGCATCCTTCATCAGGAACTCGCGCCCGCGCATCACGCCGAAGCGTGGCCGGCGCTCGTCGCGGAACTTCCACTGGATGTGGAAGAGGTTCAGCGGCAGCGCCTTGTAGCTCTTCACATAGGCCCGGAAGATGTCGGTGATCATCTCTTCGTTCGTGGGGCCGTACAGCAGTTCGCGCTCATGCCGGTCGGTGATGCGCAGCATCTCCGGCCCATAGGCGTCATACCGCCCCGACTCGCGCCACAGGTCCGCCAGTTGCAACGTCGGCATCAGCAGCTCGACCGCGCCCGCCCGCGCCTGCTCCTCGCGCACGATCTGCTCGATCTTTCGCAGCACCCGCAGCCCCAGCGGCAACCATGCATAGATACCGGCCGCCTCCTGCTTGATGAGGCCTGCGCGCAGCATCAGCTGGTGCGATATGATCTGGGCGTCAGACGGCGCCTCTTTCAGGGTCGGCAGGAAGTAGCGCGACAGGCGCATCGGAATGTCCAAAACACACGGGAGGAACTCCCGTTTAGCCGGGAGCGGAGACGCTTCGCAACGACCGGCTGGAAATCCCTAGTCGCAGCGCTGCATTGGCACGGCCTCAGCCGCCGGGATTTCGACGCCGTCATAGGTGCCGCCGGTCAGGGTGAGGTTCTCGCCCTGGGCCGCGAAGCTTTCCTCGATCGCGCCGTTGCCCGTCTCGTAGGCCACCACCAACGCCTGACCGTCATACCGGACGCTCGAGATCGGATAGGTCTGGCCGTCGTTGTAGACCTGGATCTCGTGCTCGGCGAAGCGGACATAGGGGCGCTCGCAGTCCGCGGCCCAGACGCCGATGAACTGTTCTGGGGTCTCGGTCGCTGCCTCGGCCTCGGAACCGCCGGCGGCCTCGCCACCCTCACGATTGCAGCCGGCCAGCGTGAGGGCGGCCAACAGGACAAGGCTGGTCTGTTTCAGCATCGATTCGTCTCTCAGCTTGCGGTCGGCAGGTCGGGCAGTGGGATCAGCTGGAACTGGATCGCCAGGATCAGGACCACCCAGACGATCGCCGACACCCAGGTCGTGGTGATGAACTTGCGCTTCAGGTTGGGCCGCTGCGGCGCCCCCCAGTCAGCCCCGTCCTCGGGCCGCGCCTGGGCTCCCTGGTTCATGCCGAGCGGCAGCACCGTGAACAGCACCACCCACCAGATGATGATGTAGATGGCCGCGAGCGTGAGCGGTCCCATCAGTGGGCGTCCTTCGGGGTTTCCATGAGCTCGACCAGAACGCCGCCCATGTCCTTGGGATGCACGAAGATGATCGGCGTCCCGTGGGCGCCGATGCGCGGCTCTCCCGTGCCCAGGATGGTCGCACCCTTGGCGCGCATCTCGTCGCGCGCGGCGATGATGTCGACGACCTCGAAGCAGACGTGATGCTGACCGCCCTTGGGGTTCTTGGCCAGGAAGCCATGGATCGGGCTCGCCTCGCCCAGCGGCTCGATCAGCTCGATCTGGCTGTTGGGCAGATTGACGAAACAGACCTTGACGCCCTGCGCCGGCAGGTCGAACGGCGTCTCGATCGAGGTCGCGCCCAGGATGTCACGATAGAGCGCGACACTGTCTTCGATGGAGGGCGTGGCGACGCCTACGTGATTCAATCGTCCGATCATGGCGCTACGCTTAGGCCCGTGCGCGGCGTCTGCAAAGCGCCTTGGGGAGGCATCCTACTTCGGCCCGCCCCCGCTGTCCTGTTGACGGCCGCCGACTGGTGTCCCGATCTCCCCGCGGCGGAAAGGATCGACGAAACCGATCCAGCCCGCTGCGCTCACGGCGATGTTCATAACCGGCTGCCCGGGCACGCTGCGGAAAGAAGAGTCTGTTCCGATCACCGAGTATCGCCCGGCGGACGAGCGGATCATGAAAGGTGAGCCGGAATCGCCCCGCGTCGTGTCGCACTCGTGGGCATAGGTATTCTCGCCGTCCTGGATCGCGATGATGTGGCAGGCCAGATTGCCGCTCAGGTTCTCGCCCGTGTCCCACGAAAACCCGGCCTGGTAGAGATCGGCCGAGCGCGCCCGCGCGATCCCCTGCCCCGTCAGGTCCGCGACCTGCAGGAAGCCGAGTTCGTCGCCCAGGTTTCGGTCGAGCCTCAGCAGCGCCCAGTCCAGCCCGTCGATCTCGTCGGTCGAGTTGAAGCGCTGGTAGTTGAAGTTGCGGTCGATCAGGAAGGCGACGATCCGCGCGCGTTCTCCACCATTGCTGACGAACTCGCCTGCCGCATTGGCCCGGCCGTCTTCGCCGTGGATGCAGTGCGCCGCCGTGATCAGCACGTTCGGCCCGATCAGGGTCGCCGTGCAGGTGCCACCGGCCGTCATGTTGATCATGCCGATCAGGCTCCAGGGATACTGCCCTTCGTCCACCAAGACCCGGTCGTCTCGACCAAAGAAGTGATCGTTGATGGTCATGGGGCGATCGGCGCCCATGCAGTCGCGCCGGTCGGTGCGTTCCTCGCAGCGGCCATTGCCGACGCCGGGCTCCTCGCAGACGTTGTTAAAGGCCGTGGCGCAGGTATCCGTCCGGAACCTCAGGTCCGCGACCGCGCCGCAGTCGGTCCGGTCCGAACCCTGCACGCAAGCGCCGGTGCCCAGGCCGGGCTCATCGCACTCCCCGTCATTGGCCCAGCGGCAGGAGTCATTCTCGCCGTTGATGATGAACTGGCAGTCCGACCGGTCCGTGCCCTGCTGGCACGCCCCGGTGCCGATACCGGGATCGTCGCATTCGTTGTCGTTGGCCCAGCGGCAGGAGTCGTTGCCGCCGCCTCGTCCGCCCTGCGGCGCTTCGGACCCCGGCTTGATTGACTGCTTGATCCAGGGACTGAGCGCGCCCTGGAGACCTGCGTCATCCACGAGGCCAACGCTGATCATCACAGCCGCCAGCGTTGCGATCC
>CAMLNT010000003.1 GCA_946481425.1 uncultured Brevundimonas sp. | reverse complement strand
ATCGACGGCCTATCAGGCGTATGAGAGCGATCCCAAGCCTTGGGCCATCGGCCACGGTTCGGTCCTCTCAGACTTCCTGGGGCAGGCCTACATGACCCAGCTGGCCGATCCCAAGCCGACCGACGTCACGCTGGAGATCGGCACCGGCTCGGGCTTCCAGTCGTCCCTACTCAGCCGGATCGTGCGCGACGCCTACACGATCGAGATCATCGAGCCGATCGGCCAGGCGGTGGGCCGCATCTTCGAGCCGCTCGGCTACACCAATGTCCATGGCCGGGTCGGCGACGGCTATTTCGGCTGGCCCGAGGTCGAGGGCGGGTTCGACATCATCATGCTGACCTGCGTCGCCCAGTACGCGCCGCCGGAGCTGTTCCGCCAGCTCAAGCCGGGCGGCCGCCTGATCATCCCGATCGGTCAGCCGTTCCGCCGGGGCCAGGTGCTCTATGTCTACACCAAGGACGCCGACGGCCGGGTCCGGTCGCGGCGTGACGTCGGGGTCTTCTTCATCCCGATGACGGGCGCCATGCAGGAGCGGCCAGAGGGCGGCTGACGACGGCATGAAGCGGGTCGTCCTCCTGCTGTGCGTGGTCGCCTTCGGTTATGGCCTGGGGGGCAGTGAGGGGCGGCCGGCAATCAACATTGACTCCCGTCAGACGGCGACGCCGTTTGATCCCGGCGGCCCCTGTCCAACCCACGCCGACTACCCGGCCAGGACCGAGGTGATCGTGCTGGCGCGGACGCCAGATGGCTATGGCTCGATCCAGTATCCGCGCACGCCTCTCCCGCCGCGCACCGTCGCCCTGACCTTTGACGACGGCCCGTGGGCAGGCGGCGACGAGCGTGTCTTCGATATCCTCGAAGAGCGCTGCATCCAGGCGGTCTTCTTCCATGTGGGGGTGAGGATCGAGCACCGGCCCGATCTGGTGCGCGAAGCCATCCGGCGGGGCCACGGCGTCGCCAGCCACAGCTGGCTGCACTCCACGACGATGCGCTACTGGCCCGAGGCGGCCGGCCGCGCCGAGATCGACCGCGGCTTTGCCGCGCTGGAAAGGGCTGCCGGACCCGGACGGGTCGAACCCTTCTTCCGGTTTCCCGGCCTGGGCGACAGCCCCGCCCTGCGTCGCTGGATGGCAGGGCAGGGGATCATCGTCATCGGCGCCGAGGCGGGGGCGGACGACTGGCGGCCCATCGGCCCCGGGGCGGTCCACGCCCGCGCGGTCGCCAATCTCGAGGCGACCAACGGCGGGACCCTGCTGCTGCACCAGACACACGCGCAGACGGTCCAGGCCCTTCCTGGCCTCCTCGATGACCTGAACCGCCGCGGATTCCGCTTCGTGCGCATCTCTGGCCGGGCGCCAGGGTAACCTTAATTCGCAACCGGCTGGTGAGCCTACTGCTCAAGCCTTCTGATCCGCGCTAGAAGCCTGGGCAGTAGCCCGTGAGCGCGGGCGCCGCGCTCGGGGGAGCGGACGTGACGACGGAGCCAGAAGGTCAGGAAAGACGGCGTGGCGGATCGGGGGCCATCCTTGGCCTGATCGGCCTGATCGGCGGCACGGCCTTCGGCTGGTGGGCCGCCGGTGGCCCCTGGCCCGATGCGACGACCCTTCAGGCCCTCGGCCAGCCTGTGCCCGCGGCGGCCGCCGTGCAGGCGGCGCCGGCCGTCACACCCGTCTCGTCCGTTCCGGCCATCGACGGCAACCAGTCCGCCCTGCGCGCCGCGCTGGCGCGTGGCGACACCCTCACCATCGGCGTCTTCGGCGACTCCATGGCGGATGGTCTGTGGGCCGGCCTCTACCGTCGCCTGAACGATCTCGAAGGCGTCGAGGTCGTCCGCTTCTCGCGGCCGTCGACGGGGCTCGCGCGCTACGACTACGTCGACGTCGGCGAACAGACCGCCGAACAGCTTGCCGAGCGCAAGATCGACATCGCCGTCTTCATCATCGGCGCCAATGACCGCCAGTCCATGGCCGGCGACGGCGTCACCCTGCCGTTCGGCGAGGCGGCCTGGCGCGAGGCCTATGGCCGGCGCACGGACGCCCTGGTCGCCCAGGCACGGGCCCATGGAGCCGCCGTCTACTGGGTCGGCCTGCCGCGCATGCGCTCGTCCGGCGCCGAGAACGGAGCCGAGCTCGTCAACGGCATCTTCGACGCCCGCGCCGAGGCCGGCGGCTATCCCTTCATCGACACCACGGCCGTGACCAGCGACGCCAACGACGCCTATGCCGCCTATCTGCCGACGGGCCGCAACGGCGCCCGCCAGCTGGTCCGGGCCTCGGACGGCATCCACATGACCATGAACGGCTATCTGGTCCTGGCCGAGCCGGTCGAGCGCGCGATCCGGGCCGATCTGGATCAGGCCCGCGCCGCCGTCGCCCCGCGGCGCTCGACGACTCCGCCTGCGGGGTCCGAGGCTTGATTGGCGCCGTATTCGCGGCGGCCCTGATGTTCCAGTCTCTCGTCCCCGCCGAGCGATCGGCCCTCGAGCGCCCCGAGGCCCTGGCGCCTGTCGCCGAGCGCCTGTCCGAGCGCGGCGGTCGCCCGGTCAATATCCTGATCATCGGCGACAGCCACAGCGCCGCCGACCATATCTCCGGCGCCCTGCGCGAACGTCTGCAGGCCCGTTACGGCGCGACCGGTCGTGGCGTGCTCCAGCCTGCCCTCCCGTTCGCAGGCGCCTCGATCCGCCAGGCCACCCTGACCTATGACGGCGTCTCGGCGCTGCAGGGCGGTGACGCCGGGCAAGGCGCCGGCCTGACCGGCTTTGTCGGTCGCGCCCAGCCCGGAGCCGTTCTGTCGCTGAACGCCGAGCCCGGCGTGGCCTTCGACCGGCTGAGCGTCTGCTTCCTGGCCGAGGCCGGCGCGGGCGACCTGACCCTCGATCTCGGGGGCTCCCAGCGGACTGTCTTCGTCGGCGACGGCTACGGTCCCCGCTGCGAGACGATCGAAAGTCGCGCTCCCACGGCGTTTGCCCAGCTCCGGATTTCTGGCGGGCCGGTCCGCCTCTTCTCGTGGGCGGCCCAGCGCGCATCGGGCGGTGGGGTCTCGGTCTCGAACCTGGGCGTGATCGGCGCCCAGGTGAGCAGCCTGCTGTCCCGCGACCGGCGCGTGATCGAGGCGGAGATGGCCGCCTATCGGCCTGACCTCATCCTGCTCGCCTTCGGCACCAACGAGGGCTTCGATGACGGCGTGGATCCGGCCGACTATGCCGCGACCTACCGCGAGGCCCTGATGCTGCTGCGCGGCGTCGCACCGGGCGCCGCGATCGTCGCCGTCGGCCCGCCCGACGCCGCGACCCTGCGTCCGGATCTCTACCGACGGGGCGGCTTTGATCGATACGATCTCTGCTTCCCGCTGAGCGACGCCGAACGCGCCGACTACGCACGCCTCAGGGACACCCGCGACCCGGTGCTCGCCCGCTGGTACGCGCCGCCCTCGCTGTCGGTGGTTCGCGAAATCCAGCGCCGCACGGCCCGCGAGATGGGCGTGGCCTTCTGGGACTGGGAAGCCCGCATGGGCGGCCCCTGTTCGATCGACCGGATGCTGCGGTCCGATCCTCCGGCCGCGCGGTCCGACCATGTCCACTTCAACACCACCGGCGGCGCGCTGATCGGCGGCTGGCTCGCTGACGACCTGATCGCCGGCTTCGATCGGGAGAGCCGCTAGATGCTCTTCCCGACGATGCAGTTCGCGCTGTTCTTCCTCGTGGTCTACGCGGTAACCTGGGGCTTCGGCCGCGAGAACAACGCCCGTAAATGGTTCCTGCTGCTGGCCAGCTGGGTCTTCTACGCAGCCTGGGACTGGCGTTTCGTCGGGCTCCTGATTTTCAGCGGCCTGCTGAACTGGTGGTTCGCCAATCAGGTCAACAGGACAGAGGCCCACCGGGCCCGCGTAGGCTGGGTCGCGGCGGGCGTGACCGCCAACCTGATCATCCTCGGCTTCTTCAAATACTACGGCTTCTTCGTCGAACAGGCCGGCGTGCTGCTGGAACAGGTCGGCTGGCAGCGAGACCTGCCGCTGCTGGAGATACTGCTTCCGGTCGGGGTGTCCTTCTTCACCTTCCAGGGCATCAGCTACCTGGTCGACGTCCACCGCAAAAAGACGCCTGTCGCGGACTCGCTCGGCGACGTCCTGCTGCTGATGAGCTTCTTCCCGCATCTGGTGGCCGGGCCGATCGTGCGGGCCTCGCACCTGCTGCCCCAGTTCGAACGCACCCCCAAGCTGTCGCGCGAGATCGTGGCGCACGGCCTCGTCCTGATCGCCTGGGGCCTGTTCAAGAAGACGGTCATCGCCTCGGAGCTCGCGACCCGGATTGTCGATCCGGTCTTCTTCGATCCGTCGGCCCACGGGCCGGTCGACCTGGCGCTGGCCGCCTACGGCTATGCGGTCCAGATTTACTGCGACTTCTCGGCCTACAGCGACATCGCCATCGGCGTGGCGGCCCTGCTGGGCTACCGGTTCCCGCGCAACTTCGATCAGCCCTACCGCTCCCATTCGCTGCAGGAGTTCTGGCGGCGCTGGCACATCAGTCTGTCGAGCTGGCTTCGGGACTATCTCTATGTCCCCCTGGGCGGCGGGCGCGGGCCGGTCTGGAAGACCTGCCGCAACCTGATGATCACCATGCTCCTGGGCGGCTTGTGGCACGGAGCGGCCTGGACCTTCATCGCCTGGGGCGCGCTGCACGGAACGGTCCTGGCGCTCGAGCGAATCCTCCCGCGCCGGGCGCCGTCGATCCTGGGCGTGATCATCACCTTCCACATCGTCCTGCTCGGCTGGATCCTCTTCCGCTCCGACACCTTCGAGGCTGCCCTGGCCTTCCTTACCGGCTTCGCCGGCGTCTGGACCTGGCCGAGCCTGGCGACACCGCTGGTCGTAGCCCTGATCTTCATCGGCCTGGCCATCCACGCCCTGCCGCCGCGCGCGGGCGAGACGGTGGCGCGCGCCGTGTCGAAGCTGCCGTCTCCGGCCGCGGCGCTCGCGTTCGGCGTGACGGTCCTGATCGTCGAGGCGATCCGGCCCGAGGGCATCGCCCCCTTCATCTACTTCCAGTTCTGAGGGCCTGAGGATGCTGTTCGACACCGATCCGGCCGACCTTGATCCCGAGAGCTTCGGCTACGCCCACCCCGACGACGAGGAGCGTCAGGCCGATCGCGCGCGCGGCTACGCGACGCGGATCATCGTGATCGCCACCCTGTTCCTGGCCGTCACCAACGCCGCCTCCCTGGTCAGCTGGTCCTCGACGCTCGATCCCAACTGGGGCGGCCGGACAGCCCGGGTCCTCTCGCAGGCTTGGGCAAGCCAGATGTCCGAACTCGGCCTCGATCGCTTCCGCAACGCCGTCGAGGCGCTCTGGGAAGACATCGCCGACCTGCCACGCCGACGCGCTCAAGGCCCGGAGCCGACCTGACCAGCGGGCAGAGGCAAAAACCGCAAAACACGCGTTGGGTCCTTCTCAGCCTGTGAGGCAGCGCCGTTGTGGCGCCCTGCCGACAGTGGATTCTGACCACCAATCCTCGGCTACTTCGACCGTGTAATCCCGCCATTCTCGCCCCGGATTGTCCGACCGAAGCCGCCCTTTGTCCCCCTCCATTGGCTCTCGACTATGATCTTTGACGGGGCGCACTGAAATGTCCGCGCCGCCTTCGGGTCTTTGACATTGCAGGCTCCCGCGTGCCGCGTCTCAGCGATGCGCCGACCCACTCTACGGGCGTCCCACGCGCCCATCCCGCGACAGTGGATTTGGCGATTTTCGTCCACCGTCTACTTTCCCGGCCCATTGAACCCATCGGAACAAATCCGGTACAGGGGCGCCATGTCCCTGGCCGTGGCCGAATCCCGCGTAGCTGACCTCGATGACGCCCGCGCCCTGCTTCGCCGGGTCTGGGGTCATGGTGACTTCCGTGGCCTGCAAGGCGGCATCGTCGCCGAGATCCTCGCCGGCCGCGACGTCCTCGCGGTCCTGCCGACCGGCGGCGGCAAGAGTGTCTGCTATCAGGTCCCGGCCATCCTGCGACCGGGCATGGGCCTCGTCGTCTCGCCCCTGATCGCCCTCATGACCGATCAGGTCGAGGCGCTGGTCCAGCAGGGCGTCGCCGCCGCCCGGCTCGACTCCAACGTCCCGCCCGAGCAGCGCGACGCCATCTGGGCCCAGGCAAGGGCAGGGGCGCTCGACCTTCTCTACGTCTCACCCGAAGGCCTCTCCCAGCCAGGCATGGAGCGGCGTCTCTCCGAGATTCCGCTCAGCCTGATCGCTATCGACGAGGCCCATTGCGTCTCCCAGTGGGGCCACGACTTCCGTCCCGACTACCGCTCGCTCGGCCGCCTCGCCGAGATGTTCCCCGGTGTCCCGCGCATCGCCGTCACAGCCACCGCCGACCCGCGCACCCGAGACGACATCCTGGCCTCGCTCCGCCTCGAGGGCGCCAGGACCTTCGTCGACAGCTTCGCCCGCCCCAACCTTCGTCTCATGGCCGAGCGAAAGGAGAGCGGGTCAAAAGCGAAAAACGACGCCCGGGTCGTCGAGCTCGTGCTGAACCGCCGCGGCCAGTCCGGCGTCGTCTATTGCGGGGCCCGCGAGGCCTGCGAGCGCCTGACCGACCAGCTCGTCCAGCGCGGCGTCAACGCCATCGCCTATCACGCCGGCATGCCCGGTCCCGACCGCGACCGTCGCCTCAAGAAGTTCCTCTCCGAGGACGGTGCGGTGGTGGTGGCCACGATCGCCTTCGGCATGGGCGTCGACAAGGCCGATGTCCGCTTCGTCATCCACGCTGATCCGCCGGGCTCCCTCGAAGCCTACTGGCAGGAGGTCGGTCGCGCCGGCCGCGACGGCGACCCGGCCGACTGCCTCACCCTCTATGGCCCGTCCGACATCGCCTGGACCCTGCGCCGCCTCGAGGGCCGCGACATGCCGGACGAGGTCCGCATCGCCCAGGTCGGCAAGGCGCGCCGGCTCTACGCCATGCTCGACGGCGGGGCCTGCCGCCAGCAGGCGGTCCGCACCTATTTTGGCGAGCAGGGCGCCGAACCCTGCGGCGTCTGCGACCTCTGCGCCGATACGCCGGACCTCTATGACGGCACCGTCCCGGCCCAGAAGGCGCTGGCCGCTGTCCAGCGCCTCGGCGGCCGCTTCGGCCGCGGCCGCGTGGTCGACCACCTGACCGGCCGCACGAAAGAGGTCCAGCCGTGGGAGACTGACCTCTCCACCTGGGGCGTCGGCTCAGATACCGCTCCGACAGGCTGGCGTGACGTGATCGATCATCTGCTGTTCGAAGGCCTGCTGGTCGAGGATCCCAACGAGGGCAAGCCGATCCTCAAGCTCGGCGACGCCGAGGCCGTTCGCGCCGTCTATCGCGGCGAACGCGCCGTCCAGATCCGCCGCGAGCCCGCCGCCTTCGACGCCTCGACCCGCTCCGGCAATCCGCGCAACCGCAAGCGCGTCGCCAGCCTTGGCCCCGCCGAGACCCTCCCACCCGAGGTCCAGGCCCGCTTCGACGCCCTTCGCGCCTGGCGCCGCGACCGCGCCGCCGAGCAGCGTGTCCCGCCCTACGTCATCTTCCAGGACCGTACCCTGGCCGAGATCGCCCGCCGCCCACCCGCCACCCTCGAGGCGCTGGGCCGAATCTCCGGCGTCGGCCAGTCCAAGCTCGATCGCTACGGTCGCGCGGTGGTCGAGCTGCTGGCGGGCCTGGAGTGACGCGTGGCTGGGCGGCCACGCCGCGCCCGTCGCCGAAAGTCGTTCCGTGAACGCGACGATTTGACGATTGCCAAGCTGGTTGCGGCGCACCTAACGTGACGCAGTGCACCATCCGGCCGCCTCCCCAGATCGGCCGGCGTCACGGGGGATGACATGGCCAGACTCGTCGCCGCGCTCGCCGGCGTATTCGCTCTCATCGTGACGGGAGCGGCGGCGGCCGCGCCTCTGGCGCCCCATCAGGCCGCGCTCGACCTGAACGGGTCGTCGACCGCGTGGATCCTGACCTCGACGGCCCTGGTCCTGATGATGACCCTGCCGGGCCTGGCCCTTTTCTACGGCGGCATGGTCCGCAGGAAGAACATCATCTCGATGGTCGCCCAGTCGGGTGCGGCCTTCGCGATCGTGACCGTGCTCTGGTTCGTCGCCGGCTACAGCCTGTCGTTCGGGGCTGGCAGCGAAGGGCTCCAGCCGTTTGTCGGCGGCTTCGACGCCCTGTTCCTGAACGGCGTGACGCCGGAGACGGCGCACGGCCTCCTGCCGGGCCTGCCGGAGTTGCTGTTTGTCGCCTTCCAGCTGACCTTCGCCGTCATCACCCCGGCCCTGATTGTCGGCTCGGTCGCGGAACGGATGAAGTTCTCGGCGACGGTCCTGTTCTTCGCCCTGTGGCACCTGCTCGTCTATGCGCCGATCTGTCATCAGGTCTGGGGCGGCGGCTATCTCGGCTCGATGGGCGTGCTGGACTTCGCCGGCGGGGCCGTCGTTCACGTCAACGCAGGCGTCGCGGGTCTGGTCTGCGCCTACGTGCTGGGGCCGCGTCATGGCTTCCGTCGCGACCTGATGGCTCCGTCCAACCTGGCCTACACCGCCATCGGCACCGGTCTGCTGCTGGTCGGCTGGCTGGGATTCAACGCGGGCTCCGCCGGCGCGGCCGACGGACTGGCGGCGACGGCCGCTTTCAACACCATCCTGGCCGCTGCGGCCGGGGCGGTCGGCTGGATCGCGGTGGAATGGATCGCCCGCAGAAAGCCGACCCTGCTCGGCCTGCTATCGGGCGTTGTCGCGGGTCTGGTGGCCATCACCCCGGCGGCGGGCTTCGTCCTGCCGTCGGGGGCCTTCTGGATCGGCCTGATCGCGGGGCCAGCCTGCTATGCAGGCGCGGTCTGGCTGAAGCATCTACTGAAGTACGACGACAGCCTGGACGCCTGGGGCATCCACGGCATCGGCGGCGTCGTCGGCGCCCTGTTGACCGGCGTCTTTGCCTCGACGGCCGTCAACGGCCTGTCGGAAGGCGCGAATGTCCTGACCCAGGCCGTCGGGCTGCTCGGCGCCATCGCGTGGAGCGCGGTCGGCACCTTCGTGGTCCTGATGATCTGCAAGTTCACCACGGGACTGCGGGTGACCAAAGACGAGGAGATCGAGGGCCTCGACTACACCCAGCATGGCGAGTCCCTGCACGACTGATGCGGACGGTGGAAACACCGTCCAACTCGTCCAACTCGACCGGGTCGTTCGCCTGGATGACGGCCGGTAAGGTGACCGCCGCGGGCGGTGGGGTTCGCTGAGACATCGATGTCAAAGACCGTCCGCGCAGTCTAGGCGTGCGCGGACGGGCGGGGAAAAGTCGGCGTGATTTTCGCGTCGATGCCTTTGCGATCAGCGGCTTGGGCGCGCCGCTACTGTGCGCCTGGGGCGGGAGCGCTACGCCCCGACCACCTCGGCGACCGGACGCGGCGCATTCTTCATCGCCAGCCAGAACCCGGCCAGGGACAGGAAGCCGATGACCACGCTGACGATGGTCAGGGCCAGGGCCAGCTGACCTTCGCCACCCATGGCGTCCGAAGCCAGGGTAACGACGGTCGGGGCAAGGCCGATCCCGATCAGGGCTCCTAGGATCATGAAGGCCCCGAGGCAGAGGCCGCGCTCTTCGTTCGGCACCAGCACGGCGATCGCGGTCGCGGTGATCAGGCCCGAGATCGTCCCGCAGACCATCAATGCGGTAAAGGCCACGCCAAACAAGGCCGTCGTCGGCATCATCGGATAGAGCGAGGCCGGAATGGCGATGACGCCGGCGATGATGGTCCCGAACAGGATGCCGCCGCGCCGATCCAGCTTCTGGCCCCAGTCGGCGCCGCAACCGCCGAGGATGGAGCCGACGATTCCCGCGAGGATCAGCCCGCCGCCCATCCAGCCGCCGAATTCCGCAGGGCTGAGACCAAAGTTCCGGATGAGGACCGGGGCCGCCCAGACGCCGGCCGCCATATCGGCCATGACGACGCCGACCTGGCCGATGAAAAGCGGCATCAGGAAACCGCGCCGGGCCCACAGGGCGGCGGCGATGGCCTTGATTGGCGCGTTCGCCTGTTCGACCTCGTGGCGTTCGGGCTCGCGGATCAGCAGCAGAGGCAGGGTTAGGACCACCGAGGCGATTGCAAACCACAGGCTGACCTCGCGCCAAGGCTCCAGTCCCATCAAGCTGGGGATCGCGTTCTCGATGACCGCGCCGAGCAGGGCGCCGCCGATCCCGAAGGCGAGGGCTCCCCCGAGCACATTGCCGAGCGACAGAACCAGCAGCGACCGCCCGCGCCGCTCGGGCATGCACATGTCGGCTGCGACCGAGATGCCGATCGGCACGACGAAATTACCCGCCGCCCCGGCCAGCATGCGGGCGAAGAAGAGCAGTCCGAAATCCTGCGCGAATGCGGTCATGACCATGCCGACGGTCCAGACGAAGGACAGGCCAAGCAGGATGCGGATGCGGTTGGCCCGGTCCGCCAGCCAGCCGAGCGGCAGGGCGACCAGCGCCATGGGCAGGGCGATGGCGATGCCCTGGACCAGCCCGACCTGGAAGTCGGTCAGGCCCATCGAGAGCTTGGCCGCCTCCTGGAGGGGCGAAAAGATGGTCTTCATGGCCGCGCCGGCCAGGACGACGAGCGAAACGACGATGATGGCGCCCCAGAGGGTGCGGCGCTGGGCCGGCGGCGGCGCCGCCTCGAGGATATCGGTGGTCATCGGTCAGGCCTTGGAAAAGAGGAAACGCTGAAGGGCGTCGCGGCTGTCGCGGCGGGCTCGCACCGCCACGTCGGCGGTCGGGTGCAGGTCGTAGCCATGGACGCCTCCCGGATAGACGTGGAGCTCGACCGGAACGCCGGCCCGGTTCAGGCGGCGCGCATAGTCGATGTCCTCGTCCACGAAGAGGTCCAGCGCGCCGGTGGTGATGAAGGCGGGCGGCAGGTTCGACAGGTCGGTCGCGCGGGCCGCGGCGGCATAGGGCGAGACGCGCGCCGAGCCCGGCTCGCAGCCCAGCAGGGCCGACCAGCCGAAGGCGTTATTGTGGGGAGTCCAGATGTAGTCTCCGGCGACCGGATGCGGCTCGGCCGCGGCGCAGGTGCGGTCGTCCAGCATCGGATAAACGAGGTGCTGGAAGGCGAGGGGGTATTCGCCCCGGTCGCGCGCCAGCAGGGCGAGGGCCGCAGCCAGTCCGCCGCCCGCGCTCTCGCCTGTGACGCCGATGCGCGATCTGTCGATGCCGAGGCTTCCAGCGTTGGCGAAGGTCCAGGCCAGACCTGCGTAGCAGTCCTCGACGGGCCCGGGATGGCGGGTGTCCGGTGCGAGCCGGTAGTTCACCGAGACAAGGATGCAGCCGAGATCGGCGACCCGCTCACGGTGCAGCGCCTCCACCTCTTCTGCGGAGCCCATGACATAGCCGCCGCCATGGATGTGGAAGAGGCAGGGCAGCGGACCGGACGCCTCGGCCGGATGATAGACCAGCAGGCTGATGTCGGGCGCGCCGCTGGGGCCGGGCGCGACATGTCGGGTCTGGCGTACGGCCAGTGCGGCCTCGGACATGGCCGGCAGCGGCAGGCGGCTGGCGCCGGAGCGCAGCTCGGCCAGAAGCTCGGGCGTCAGGGCGACGGTCGGCCAGGCATCGAGCATCGGCAGGATTTCGACGTCGACCAGATGGCGGCTTCGGCTCATGGCTTGCTCCTCACCAGCAGCTGTAACCACCGTCCGTCAGGACGATGGAGCCGGTCATGAGGCTGGACGCGTCGGACGCGAGGAACAGGATGGCTGAGGCGACCTCTTCCGGCTCGCCCAGGCGCGCCATCGGCGTGGAGTCGATCCAGCGCCTGAACATCGGCGCTTCCCGGTCGGCGAAGGCGTTGAGTGGCGTGGCGATATAGGTCGGGGCCACGGCGTTGACCCGAACGCCGCGCGCGCCCCACTCGGCGGCCAGCGACTTCGTCAGATGGTGCACGGCGGCCTTGGAGGCGTTGTAGTGGGCCTGGCCCTGCGGCCGGTTGACGATGAAGCCCGACATCGAGCCAACGTTGACGATGGCGCCGGAGCCTTGCGCGAGCATGTGGCGGCCGAAGGCGCGCGCGCACCAGAAGGTCCCGTTGAGGTTCACGTCCAGAACCTTGAGCCAGCGCTCGTCGGTCATGTCTTCCGCGTCGATCTCGCTGAGGGCGATGCCGGCGTTGTTGACCAGGATGTCGATGCGGCCGTGACGAGCGGCGACATCGTCGGCGACCTCGGCCACCCGGGCGCTGTCGGTCACGTCCATGATGACGCCCTCGACGGCGTGGCCCTTGTCGGCAAGCGACGCGATGGACCGGTCGAGCGCATCCTGGGTCAGGTCGGCGATGACGACCTTGGCCCCGGCCTCGGCCAGGGCGTCGGCGGCGCACCAGCCGATGCCGGAGGCGCCACCGGTAACGAAGGCCACCCGCCCGTCGAGACGAAACTTTTCAAGATACATCAGGGCTTCCAGAGCGGTGCGATGGGGAAGTCGGCGTCGCTCTCGACGCGGGGCTGGCCGGTCTCGAGTGCGAAGACCTGGCGATCGGCGGGCGTGTATTCCGGCCAGGGCAGGGATCCGTCGCGCGCGAAGTCGGCCCAGATCAGATGAACGCGGTCCGCCAGGTCCTGCGGCGGCGACTCGCCGAGCAGACCCTTGGGCCCGGTCGCAAGGCCGATGGTGTCGAACACGAACGGCACGTCGATGCCGTGGGCCGCGCCAAGTTGTCCGCCACAGGCCGTGGACCGCCACCCGAGCTCGTACATGTGCGTGCTGCCCTGATGCGCGCCGGCAAAGACACGGGCGGGCCACCGGAAGACCAGATCGCTCAGCGCGCGTGTGAAGCTGACCCCAGCGCCCTCGCCGCTGCGGCGATAGGCCTTGAGGATGCGCCCGGCCTGACGTTCGACCCGCCCGAGCAGCAACCACGCCAGCAGGCCGTTGATCTTCGGCTGGACGCCCGTCGGCACGAAATAGAGGTTCATCTCCTCGGCGTTGGTCCCCACCAGCAACTCGATGTCACGGCCCGCGCCCTGTTTCAGCGCTTGCAACGGCGGGACGGGGATCATGTCGTCCCCAACGACGGGGCCGAACTTCGAAAGGCCATAGGAGGGATCCCGGCCGTTCGGCTCGCGCAGGTCGATGCCGGAGTTCGGCAGGTGCATCTTGGCCAGGGCGTCGAGGCCCTGTTCGACCGTGGTCGACTGGAAGCCGGCGAGGGTTGGAGCGACGCCAAGCAGCCGGGCCGCCTTTCGCATGGACCGTTCGGCGACGGCTCGGGAACGGACCAGCAGGCCGTGGCCGCTCTGAAGAATGGCGCGGCGGAACAGGCCCTGGGCGGGCGGCGACACCACGAGGTTGCCGATCGACATGGCCCCGGCCGACTCGCCGAAGATCGTCACATTGGCAGGGTCGCCGCCGAAGGCCGCGATATTGGCCTGAACCCACTTCAGGGCGGCGACCATGTCGCGCATGCCCAGATTGGTCGGCGCGCCGGGTATGGGAAGCCAGCCCTCGACGCCCAGCCGGTAGTTGATCGTCACGCAGACCACGCCGTCGCGGGCGAAGGTGGAGCCGTCATGGCAGGGCGAGGATCCCGCGCCGCCGACCCAGGCGCCGCCGTGAATGAAGACCATGACCGGCAGGCCAGACGCCTTCAGGTCCGGCGTCCAGATGTTGAGATTGAGCCATTCGTCGCCGGCCGCCTCGCGCTTGCCGACCAGGGGGTCGATGTCGATCGCGTCCAGCGGGGTCAGACGATAGGGCGCGGTCGGCCCCCACGCCTTCGCGTCGCGGACGCCGGTCCAGCCGGGATGCGCCTGCGGTTCCCGAAAGCGCAGCGCCCCCACGGGGGCGGCCGCGTACGGAACGCCGAGAAAGCGTGTCACGCCCGCCTCGGTCACACCCCTGACCTGGCCGCTCTGGATCGTGACGATGGGTTCGCTCATGGGCTCGGCGTCCTGTGTCGTGCCGACAGACCATAGCCGCACCGACCCCTTATGAGTCGGCCCGCGGGTTTGCAGACCCGCACGAGGGGCTTGCCAGCGAAGCGTCCAGGGTTCCCCGTCCTAAGCGCGAGAACAAGGATTTGTGCCGGGATGCAAAGTCTGATGCGACTCGGTCACTTCCGGCGGGTCGGCGAACCTGTCAGATAGGTCTCATCGATAACGGCGGCCCGAGAAGCCGCGTTCGGAGGGAAACCCCATGCGTCGCTCAACCGCCCTGATGATGGCCGCCAGCGCCCTCGCCACCCTGTCATGGTCCGGCGCCGCCATGGCCCAGGACACCGGCCCGTCCGCCCGCGAAGACCAGGTCGACGAGATCGTGGTCACCGCCCGCAAGCGCGAAGAGCGGCTGTTCGACGTTCCGGTCGCCGTCACCGCCGTCGGCGCCGAGACCCTGGAGGAGCGCCAGTTCCAGACGGTGCGCGAGATCGCCCAGGTGACGCCGGGCCTGAACATCAACTCCGACTCGGCCGGCCGCGCCTTCATCTCGATCCGCGGTGTCGGCATCACCCTGCTCGACAACGTCCAGCCGGGCGTCGGCATTTTCGTCGACGGCATCTACCAACAGAACACCTCGTACCTGAACAGCCCAACCCTGGCGCTGGAGCAGGTGGAAGTGCTTCGTGGCCCGCAGGGCACGCTGTTTGGCCAGAACACGCTCGGCGGCGCGCTGAACATCACCACGCGCCAGCCCTCCGACGACTTCGAGGGCCGGATCATGGGGACCTATGCGGGCCCGGACAACTTCTACACCGTCGGCGCCACGGTCGCCGGGCCGATCGTGCCGGGCCGGATCCAGGGTCGCGTCTCGATCGGCTCGCAGGGTCGCGACGGCTTCGTCCGGAACAGCCTGCTCGGCTATGACGACGCCAACAGCCTGCTTCAGAATACCGTTCGGGGCGCCCTGCGGTTTGAGCTGCCGATGGCGGCCGAACTGACCGTCAACGCCTATTACGACCGCGTGGAGGGTTCCGGCCCGCTCTATGCCGTCACGACCGGTCCCGAGGACTATCGTGACGACAGCCAGTACAATGTCCGCTCCGAGCTGGACTTCGACTATTCGGGCGTGAACGGCCGGCTGATCGTGCCGCTCGGCAACACTGACGTGACCCTGCTGCTCGCCCATGATCGCCGCGACTCCGAAGGCGTGGGCGACTCGGACTTCCAGCCGATCGATCTGGCGCGCGGCGTGTCGGCGCAGGAGCTTCGCACAACGTCCGGCGAGGCGCGCTTCGACACCCAGTGGTCGGACAATATCTCGACCCTCATCGGCGTCTTCGCATCGCACCAGGACAGCTTCGCCACCTCGACGACGACGATCGTGCCATTCGGGATTTCTGCGACCTCGACGGCCGATGTCGACATCGACGCCTACGCCGGCTTCGGCACCCTGTTCTGGGACTTCGCCCCGGAGTGGGAGCTGGCGCTCGGCCTGCGCTTCGACCACCAGGAAGTGACTTCGCTCGCAAACACCGGCTTCACCTCAACCTATGAGGCCGACGAATGGCAGCCGCGCATCACGCTGCGCCGCACCTTCGGCGACTACATGATGTACGGCTCGCTGGCCCGCGGGTTCCGCGGCGGCGGCGCAAACGGCCCGGGCGCCCCCAACCCGCTGTGGGACGGCGACTCCGTCTGGACGGCGGAACTTGGCGGACGCGCGCGCCTGAATGGCGGGGACGTGATCGTGTCGGGCGCGGTCTTCTACAACGACTACTCGGACGTCATCGGCCAGAACTCCCTGGCCCCGTCGACGACGGGCGTGGGCTTCGTGGGGATCAACCTGAACTCGGGCGATGCGCGTTCGATCGGCATCGAGGGCGAGTTCACCGCCTTCATGACCAACGACTGGACCATCCGCGGCGGGTTTGTGTTCCAGAATGCCCGCTTCACCGACACGACCCGTTACGAGGACACCACTGGCCGCACCCTGCCGACTGATCGGTTCCCGTTCGAACCGGACTGGTCGGTCAACCTTCAGTCGGACTACGTCGTGCCGTTCGCCGACGGCGACCTGACCTTCTCTGGCGGCATCTACGGCAAGGGCGACCGCGCCGGGGCCAGCCTGTCCAATACCTTCTCGCCGGAGCTGGACGAATATTTCCTCGCCAATGCGTCGATCACCTGGCGTCGCAACGGTCTTGAGGCCGCCGTCTTCGTCAATAACGCTTTCGATACCGAGTATTACGAGAGCTACATCGACAGCTCGGTCCTCTCCGTGGCCGGCCTGCCGGCGCTGGGCAGCCTCGGCCTGATCGGCGACGGTCGCCGGGTCGGCGTGCGCCTCGGCTACAGCTTCTAGTCCGCCTCAAGCTTCCTGAAGCCAACTCGAGCCCGCCGGCGGACACCGGCGGGCTCATTTGTTTTAAGGTCCCAGAGCCAGAGGGAGTCGGCGCATGACGATCGCCAGCGCGGGAGACTATCGGGAAGCAGCCAGGCGGCGCCTGCCGGAGTTCCTGTTCGAATACATCGACGGCGGCTCCTACGACGAGGTGACGCTCAGGCGAAACGTCGAGGATCTGCGGGCCCTGGCCTTGCGCCAGCGGGTCCTGCGGGACGTCTCGACGCTCGACCTGTCGACCGAACTGTTCGGCGAGCGGCTCGAGATGCCCGTCGTGCTGGCGCCGGTCGGCCTGACCGGCATGTACGCCCGCCGGGGCGAGGTCCAGGCGGCGCGAGCGGCCCTAGCCAACGGCGTGGCCCAGTGCCTGTCGACCATGTCGGTCTGTTCGATCGAGGAGGTCAGCGAGGCGGTCCGGCCGCCGTGGTTCCAGCTCTACATGATCCGCGATCGCGGCTTCATGCGCGAATTGATGGCCCGAGCCTGGGACGCGGGGAGCCGTGTACTGGTCTTCACGGTCGATCTTCCCGTTCCGGGCGCCCGCTACCGTGATGTGCGGGCGGGCCTGGCCAGGAGGCCGGGCCTGGCGGGGTCGGTCCGGCGGCTTCGACAGCTTGCGACGCGCCCGGCCTGGGTCTGGGATGTCGGCGTCAAGGGTGGCCCGCACAGGCTGGGAAACATCGCGCCCGTCCTGGGCAAGGGCTCGGGCATGGAAGACTTCCTCGGCTGGACCCGCGCCAACTTCGACGCGACGGTCACCTGGGCGGACCTCGATTTCATCCGGGCGGAGTGGAAGGGGCCCGTCGTCATCAAGGGCGTGCTGGATCCCGAGGACGCCCGCGAGGCCGTCCGCGTCGGCGCAGACGGGATCGTGGTGTCTAATCACGGAGGCCGGCAACTGGACGGCGTGGTGTCCTCGGCGCGCGCCCTCCCAAGGATCGTGGATGCGGTCGGCGGCGATCTGACGGTCCTGGCCGACGGCGGGGTGCGGTCGGG
Source organism: uncultured Brevundimonas sp. (assembly GCA_946481425.1). Next base: position 15,849 of record CAMLNT010000003.1, on the reverse strand, counting down.
TCTGGACGTGGCGCGGATGCTTTCGCTCGGCGCCCAGGGCGTGATGCTGGGGCGGGCCTGGGTCTATGCGCTTGGGGCGCGGGGGGAGGTGGGTGTCGACCACGTCCTGAAACTGATGGCCGCCGAGCTGCGGGTCGCCATGGCTCTGACAGGCGTGGCAAAGGCCAGGGATTTCAATCGGTCATGCCTCGACAAGACCTGATCTTCTGAACCTATAAGATAGGCTTGCAAAACCTGTAATACAGGTTATGGTCTCGTCTTCAGGGCGCGAGAGCCGGTCAGGCCTGCCCGTTGAGGAAACGAGACCGCCGATGTTCGACGCCGCGCCAGACACGACCGTCCTTTCCCTGGCTGACGGCCTGACCGTCTGGCTTTGCCCGCAGGGCGGGCTGGACTGGCTGGAGGCCGCGCGCCGGCCCGACACCGCCATCGCCTGGTGCGTGATGACCTGGCCGCCCGAGGGCCGCACCGGCATGATCGCGCGGCTGGCGCTCCGCCCCGCGGGCGACCGCGAGCCGTTGGCGACGGAAGCCGGCGAGGGCGCCACCATCGGGATCGCCTTCGTGGCTACGGGCGACTATGCCGCCATGATCAGCCGCCCGGGCGACTTCTACATGCCGGAAGACCTGGCGCCGCTGATCGGCGCGGCGGTCAATACGACGCCCGGCGGCCCGGGCCGGTCGCTGTACCGCCACGCCAAGTGCCTGGAGCTCGCCAGCGGCATTTTCGACCGCGCCGGCGGCGATACCCTGGTGCCGCATGCTTCCGCCGGTCGCCTGTCGCAGGCCGAGATGGAGCGGCTGATCGAGGCCAAGCGCATCCTGACGACCCGCTTCGACGAGAAGTTGACGCTCGACCTGATCAGCCGCGCCGTCGGCCTGAACCGGGCAAAGCTGACGCAAGGCTTCCGCGAGGTTTTCGGCCAGACGGTCGCCGACTGCCTGGCCGAGCAACGCCTGATGAAGGCGGCGACCGACCTGCGCTCCACGAGCCGCCCGGTCTCCACGATCGGCTATTCGGCGGGCTATCTGAACAACGCCTCCTTCGCCCGCGCCTTCTCGAAGCGCTTCGGCATCTGCCCCACCAGCTACCGCCGCTCGGCGGCCTGGACGCCGGTGCTGGCCGCCGCCTGACGAAATCCATGCTGGACACGCTCGTTCGACCGTCGGAACTAAGGCGCATGACCGCCATGCCCCCCGCCGAGGAAAGCCGCGTCCAGTACGTGATGCGCCAGGTGGCCGATCACATCGGCCGCGAGGGGATGAAGGTCGGCGATCAGCTGCCGTCCGAGACCAAGTTCGTCGAGCTTCTGGGCGTCAGCCGCCCGGTCGTGCGCGAGGCCTTCGGGGCGCTCGCGGCGCTCAACATCATCGATGTCGGCAACGGCCGCCGTCCGCGCGTCTCGGCCATGAACGGCTCGGTCCTGGCCTCGTCGCTGGAACATGCCGTGCGGACCCAGCAAATCTCGGTTCAGGAGGTCTGGGAGACTCGCCGCATCCTGGAAATAGAGACTATCGGCCTGGCCGCATTGCGCCGTTCCGATGACGAGGCCGCGCGCATCACCGCCCTGGCCGCCGCCATGAAGGACGCCGAGCCGGGCTCTCCGGAGCTGATGAGGCTGGACCTGGCCCTGCACAAGGCGATCGCCCAGGCCAGCCGCAACGGCCTGATGTCGCGGATCATCGCCTCGTTCGAGCCCCTGCTTGAGACCACGATCCCGGTAGCCTGGTCCAAGGTCCAGGGCGACGCCCACCACGCCATGATGCTGGAACGCCATCGTGAGCTGGCCGACACGATCCGCAAGCGCGATCCGGAAGCCGCCCGCAAGGCGATGGACGACCATTTCGACCGCGCCGTCGGCGCCAGCCTGCCGACCAGCTGAACAACTTTGCAGGCGGCTCGTGTAGGCTGCCGGCATGATTCAGCCGCCACCGCCTGAGCCGGTCCAGCTTGAGGAGATCGTGGTCACGGGGGCACGCCTGCCGATGGCCGCGGGCGAGGCGGCCTTTGCCGTCATCCAGCTTGATCCCGGGGCTGTCACCCGCCCCGCACGAATCGACGAGGTGCTGGCGTCGGTTCCGTCCGTCGGCCTGTTCCGCCGCACCGGATCGCTCGGCGCCAATCCCACGACCCAGGGCGTCTCGCTACGGGCCATCGCGCCTTCCGGCGCGGGACGAGCCCTGGTGACGCTCGACGGCGTCCCACTAAACGATCCCTTCGGCGGCTGGGTGATCTGGAGCCAGACGCCGCCCGAGGCCGTGGACAGCCTGGACGTGGTGCGTGGCGCGGGCGCCGGGCCTTGGGGCGCGGGCGCCCTGACCGGCGTCATCGCCCTTCGCGAACGCGATCGCGAGGGCGTGCTTGATCTTTCGGCTGGTCAGGATGGCGGCGCGCGCGCGGCGGTCTGGATCGGACACGATTTCGGACCCCTCTTCCTCAGCGCCTCGGGTCTCCACGACCGGTCCGATGGATACGTGCCGGTCCGGGGTTCTGCGGCCGGGGCCGCGGACCGTCCGCTGGCGCTCGACGCGCGCAGCGGCTCCGTGCGGGCTGACTTTCGATTCGGCGCGCGAGGGATGGTCAGCCTGAGAGGCGGGGCGTGGCGCGAGGACCGTGGCTCCGGCCTTGATGGCGCGGAATCTGCGGCCTCCGGATCCGTCGTCTCGCTGACAGCGGTCCAGAGCCCTGAGGGTGACGTTTTCGGATGGCGCCTTCAGGCCTGGCGGCGCGAGAGTGATCTGTTCAACACCTCGGTCGCGGTCGCACCCGGCCGGGCCACGACCACACCGGCCAGCAGCCAGGATGAGACCCCCGCCGTCGGCCACGGGATCAATGCGGCTCTCAGACGGACGATCGGCCTTCGGGGCGGCCGGCTGCAATGGGAGCTGGGCCTGGACTGGCGCAGCTTCGAGGGCGAGACGCGAGAGCGGTTCCGCTACATGGCCGGGGCCTTCACCCGCTCGAGGATCGCGGGCGGGGAACAGACCGTCGCCGGCGCTTATGGGGAAGCCAGCTGGACGAGCGGCCCGTGGCTGGTCGCCGGCGGCCTGCGCCTCGACCGCTGGGAAAGCCGAGACGGGCGGCGGCGTGAGACCGATCTGGCAACGGCGCTCCCGACCCTGGATGAGAGGGCGCCAGACCGGTCCGGCGAGGTGTTCACCGGACGTCTGGGCCTCCGACGCGGGCTGGGCGAAGGCCTGGCCGTCCGTGTGGCCGCCTATGCCGGCTTTCGACCGCCGACGCTGAACGAGCTGCACCGACCGTTTCGGGTTGGCAATGATCTGACCGAGGCCAACGCGACTCTCGAGCCCGAACGGCTGACGGGCGTGGAAGCCGGGCTGGCGGGCGAAGCTGGGTTCTGGACCTGGGGCGTTACCGCCTTCTGGAATCAGGTCGATGACGCGGTCGTCAATGTAACAATCGGTGAGGGGCCGGGGACCTTTCCGCGCGCCGGCTTCGTGCCGGCCGGCGGTGTCCTGCGCCAGCGCATGAATGCAGGGGCTATCGAGGCCGTGGGGCTGGAGGCCGAGGCAAACCGTCGTTTCGGTCCGGTCGCGGTCACTCTCGCCGCCTCGGTGACGGACGCCGAGATGGATGGCGGCGACCGGGTCCCGCAGCTGACCGGTCTGAGGCCCGCGCAGGCGGCGCCGTGGAGCGCCGTCGCGGAGCTGGACTGGGCCGCCACCGACCGTTTGCGGTTGGCGGCACGGCTGCGGTGGGAGGGCCGGCGGTTCGACGACGACCTGAACCGTCGCGTGCTGGAAGCCGGCGGGGTGCTCGACCTCCGAGGCGAATGGGCGGCGAACGATCGGGTCGTGCTGTGGGCGGCGGCCGACAACGTCCTGGACGCGGAGGTCGAGGTGTCCGAGACCGCCGACGGCGTAAGCGGCTACGGCTCGCCGCGCACCGTGAGGCTAGGTCTGCGCCTCGCGTTCTGAGGCGTCATAGGAGACGCCGGTCAGATACAGGCCATGGGCGGGCGCGACAGGCCCGCAGGCCTTGCGGTCACGCGCGTCGAGCGCGGCCTGCACATCCGCCTTCGTCCAGCGGCCCGCTCCGACCTCGGCCAATGTGCCGGTCATGGAGCGCACCTGACGGTGCAGGAAAGACCGCGAGCGGAAGGTCAGATGGACCTCCTCGCCGACCCGGCGGACGGTCGCCTCGTCCAGCGTCTTGACTGGTGACTTCGCCTGGCAGGCCAGGTCGCGAAAGGTGGTGAAGTCGTGATGACCGACCAGGACCTGGGCCGCCGCGTGCATCGCCTCGGCGTCGAGCGGCTTCTTGACGTGCCAGACCAGGCCGCGATCGATCGCCGGCGGCGCCGGGCGGTTGAGGATGCGGTAGAGGTAGCGCCGCTCGGTTGCCGAGAAGCGCGCATGCCAGTCGCCGGTCGCGATCTCGGCGTCCAGCACCGAGACGGCTTCGTCGATCAGGTGCGCGTTCAGCGCATTCATCACCGTGCGGACCGGCCAGGCCTTTTCCAGATCTGCGTGCACGACCTGACCTGTCGCATGGACTCCGGTGTCCGTCCGGCCCGCGGCCTGTAGCCGGATCCGCTCGCCGGAGAAGGCGTGGATGGCGGTCTCGACCGCTTCCTGCACGGACGGCAGCCCGGCCTGCGCCTGATAGCCATGGTAGCGCGAGCCGTCATATTCGAGGGTCAGGCGATAGCGCGGCATTAGCCGACGACCGTTCCAGCGGCGACGGGAAAGCCCCGCACGAACTCGTCGTTGGACTGACGGCCCTTGCCCTCGCGCTGCACGGTGACAAGGCGAACGGCGCCCTCGCCGCAAGCAATCTTGAGGCTGTCGTCCAGGGCCTCGCCTGGCGAACCCGATCCGGACGACAGGCGTGACATCAACGCCTTGACCCGGACCCCCTCGATCTCGAACCAGGCGCCAGGGAAGGGCGACAGCCCACGGACCTGCCGGTCGATCTCGGCAGCCGGCCGGGTCCAGTCGATCCGCGCCTCGACTGACGTGATCTTGCGGGCGTAGGTCGGCTCGCCGGACTGTTCGGTTTCGACCGCATTGCCGCGCTCGATGGCGCCCAGCGCACGAGGCAGCAGGCCTGCGCCCATGCGCGACAGCCGCTCCGACAGGGTGGCGGCAGTGTCCTCGGCCGTGATCGGGGTTTCCTCGCCCAGCAGGACGGGGCCTTCGTCCAGCCCGACCGACATGCGCATGACCTGTACGCCTGTGACCCGGTCGCCGGCCATGATGGCGCGCTGGATCGGGGCGGCGCCGCGCCAGCGGGGCAGGAGGCTGGCGTGGACATTGAAGCAGCCGTGCCGGGGCGCCTCCAAGACCTCGGCCAGCAGGATCTGGCCATAGGCCACGACCACTGCCGCATCGAGATCGAGCGCACGGAAGGCCTCGATCTCTTCCGGCGCCTTCATGGACGTCGGCGTGCGGACCTCAAGGCCCAGGCCTTCGGCGAAGGCGTGGACCGGTGAGGGCTTCAGCTCCATCCCCCGCCCGCGTGGTTTGGGCGGCTGTGAATAGACGGCCACGATCTCGTGGCCGGCCGAGACGAGCTCGGCCAGCGACGGCACGGCGAAATCGGGAGTACCCATGAAGGCGAGGCGCATGGGCGGCCTCTAGCGAAGCGCGGGGATCAATACCAGCGCGTGGAGACGCCGCCGCCCTCGTCCCATTCGCCGCCGGCGTCGAGCGTGTCGTCGAAATCCAGCAGGCGATCGATCAGCATACCGGCGGCCACGCCGACCAGGGCGAAGACCAGGATGGCGCCGACGCCGACGGCGCCGGCCTTCTCGGCCCCCGTCAGCGGACGACGGCGACGGACAGGGAGCCGGGCGCGGCGCATCAGGCGGCTGCCTTCGAGCGCATGACCTTCTTGACCTTGGTCACGGCCCGGTCGCGACGAAGGCGCGATAGATGATCTATGAACAGGACGCCCTCCAGGTGATCCATCTCGTGCTGGATGCAGGTAGCGAACAGCCCGTCTGCCTCCTCCTCAACGGGGTTGCCGTTGAAATCGAGATATTTGAGCTTCACGCGGACCGGCCGTTCGACTTCGTCGAAATATTCCGGCACCGACAGGCAGCCTTCCTCATAGACGCCGACCTCTTCGGAGCGCCAGGTGATCTCGGGGTTCACGAAGTAGCGCGGCTGGGGTTCCTCGCCCTCACGGGCCAGGTCCATGACGATGACGCGGACCGGCTCGCCGATCTGCACCGCAGCCAGGCCGATGCCGGGCGCGTCATACATGGTCTCGAGCATGTCGCTCATCAGGGCGCGCAGCTTGTCGTCCACGGCCTCGACGGGCGTGGAGATGCGTTTGAGCACCGCCGTATCGGCGGGCGTGTCACAGGTCAGGATGCGGCGAATGGCCATGCGCGTCAGGTAGGCTCGGCCTGTGGCAGGGTCAAGGCGAACGGACGTTCCCGCATTGCCCCCGAACCTCGATGATGCGCACTATCGCGGCTTGGCGGGGCGTGGGTCATGGGTCTGTTCGATTTTATTTCCGGGACGAAGGCGCCGCCGAAGGGTGTCGCGCGGGTGTCGAGCGCGGAGCTCCGGGAAAGGCTGCTGGGCCTGAATCGCGACACGGCGCCGTGGCAGGTGCGGGATGGCGCGGCCGAAGGCGTCGATCTGGTCGCCGAATGGCGCGTCGCGGACGCCCGTTGGTACGAGTTCTTCGCCAAGGCGGGTCTTGAGAAGGTGCACCAGGTCCTGATGAAGTTCGACCAGGCCAAGGGCGAAGTCCGCTCGGTCGACAAGGACTGGACAGTGTCCTGGACCGCGGGCGTGCCGCGTCTGACGGCCACGGCCGAAGCGTTCCGCGGCCAGAAGGTCGAGGTGAGTTTCGAGCGGACCTACGCCTTCCGCGAAGACCTGTCGTTCGGCGAGGTCTACGAATATCGCTTCAACACCCAGGAGTTTAAGGGCCCGGTTCGCGACGCCGTGCTGGCGGCCGGCTGGGGCTGGAGGGGCGTCGCCTTCTCCAGGCTGTAGGCGCATGACCTCGCTGAACATCGTCGCCTACGAACGCATCGGGCTGGCTAATCCCGTTTCCGAGGCGTCCATCGCCGCGCTGCTCGCCCAGACGGACCTGAAGCCCGGCGACCGGGCCGCCGAACTGGGCTGCGGCAATGCGGCCTTGGCCATGCTGCTCGCCGCCAGGGGCCTTCAGGTGCTGGCCGTGGACCGCGGAGCGGACATGGCGGCGCTCGCCGCCCGCAAGGTCCAGGCAGCCGGGCTGGCGGACCGGGTTCGGGTCGTCCATGGCGAGGCCCAGGCTGTGGCTGCGGACGAGGGTCCGTTTCATTTGGTGTCCGCAGTCGGGACCACAGCCCTCACAGATTTCCGGGCTCTCGCCTCGTGGACCGCGCCGGGCGGATGGCTGCTTTGGGGCGATATCGTCTGGCGCGCGCAGCAGGGTTCACCCCCCTCGAAGCCCGGCCTGGATTATGACACGGACGCCGGCTGGCGGGCGCGTGCGGCCGACGCGGGTCTGACCGTGGTCGAGGCGCGCACCAGCGACGAGATCGACTGGGCGGCCTATGTCACCTCGTTGACGTCGGCGGTGCGCGCATGGGCGGACGAGCATCCTCTGGACCCGGCCCGGCCGGCGATCGAGATGCGCGCCCGGTCCATTGCGGCCATGTACGCGCCCGAAAATCTGAACACCTTGGGCTTCGTGATCTACCTGTTTCGCAAGCCGGATTGAGGCCGATCCCAACGCTTCGTTAACCACGCGGTAGGCAAAACTCGCCGGGTTGGTTCTGGAGAGTGCGCGCGTGAACGGTGTCGAGGTTTTGGACGTGGGCCGGGATGCCCTGTGGCTGACGATCCAGCTGTGCGCTCCGGTCCTGATCGTCGGCCTGATCGTGGGTGTGGTGATCGGCCTGATGCAGGCTCTGACCCAGGTCCAGGAAGCGACCCTGATCTATGCGCCGAAAATCCTCGCGATCTTCGTGGCGCTGGTGCTGTTCCTGCCGCTGATGGGGGCCCTCCTCGGCGGCTTCTTCCAGCAGATCGCCGGCCGCATCGCGGGCATGTAGATGGAGCCCTACGCGGCCGCCGACGACGTCTGGCGCGCCGCGCTGGTGTTCGCGCGCGTCGGCGCGATCGTTCTCCTGATCCCGGGCGTCGGCGAAAGCTACGTGCCGCCGCGCATCCGTCTGGCCTTCGCCTTGCTGATGGCCCTGGCCCTGACCCCGGTGGTGCAGACGGCCATGCCGGGCCTGCCCGCCACCGTCGGCGGCATGGCCGGATGGATCATACGCGAGGTGATTACCGGCCTGATGATCGGGTCGGTGCTCCGCCTGTTCCTGTCGGCCATGGGCGTGGCGGGCGAGATCGTCTCGCTGCAGACGACGCTCAGCTTCTCCCAGACCGCCAATCCGCTGCAGGCCCAGCCGGGCACGACCATCGCCGCCTTCCTGACGCTGCTGGCCGTCGTGCTGGTGTTCGCCACCAACCTGCATCACCTGTTCATCGCCGCCATGGTCGGCAGCTATGACGTCATCCGGCCCGCGGGCCCCCTGATTTATCAGGACGCGACCGAGCTGATCCTGCGGACCGTGGCCGATTCCTTCGCGCTTGGCGTCCAGCTCTCGGCGCCGGTTATCGTATTCTCGCTGATCTTCAACCTGGCGACAGGACTGGTGGGGCGCGTGATGCCCCAGTTCCAGATCTTCTTCGCCGCGACGCCGCTCAACGTGCTGTTGGGCTTGTCCGTCTTCACCCTGTCGCTCGGCGTGCTCGGGATGGTCTTCCTCGACCGCTACCGCGCCGTCGCCGCCTTCTTCGCTGGAGGCTGACGCGTGGCGGAAGACCAGGACAAGGCGTCAAAGACAGAAGACGCCACCCCACGAAAACTAGAGGAAGCCCGCAAGAAGGGTGACGTCGCCAAGACCCAGGACCTCGGTTCGGCCATGGCGCTGGCGGCCGCGATCGGGGTGATCCTATGGGCCGGAGGCTGGCTGTCCTTGAACCTGGCCGAGGACCTGCTGCCCTTCATCGCCAGTCCGCATGAGATGATGGGCACGCTCGAGGCAGGCGGCGGGGTCGAGATCGCGCGCTGGGCCATCATGGCCCTGGCCCCGGCGCTCGGCATCGTCATGGTCGCCACCATGGTGGCCGGCGCGGGCGGCAATCTCGTACAATCCGGCCTGCTGTTCAGCCCCGACAAGCTCAAGCCCGACTGGTCTCGGGTCTCGCCCATGAAGGGCTTCGGCCGCATATTCGGGCCAGATGGTCTGGCCCAGTTCGTCAAGACGCTGCTGAAGGTCGTGGCGACCGGCGCGATCTGCTGGTGGGTTCTCAAACCTCACGCGGCGGAACTGGCGCAGATGGCGGCGCTCGGTCCTGCCGCGATGCTGCCCGCGACCCTGAAGATCGCCGGCTCCCTGATGGGGGCGATCCTGGCCTTCCTGGGCCTCATGGCCGGGCTGGACTGGCTCTGGCAACGGTACCGTTTCGCCGAAAAGATGAAGATGACCCGCGAGGAGCTGAAGGAGGACTTCAAGCAGTCCGAGGGCGATCCACACGTCAAGGCGCGCCAGAAGCAGCTGCGCATCGAGCGATCCCGCCGCCGGATGATGCAAGCGGTTCCCGAGGCCACGGTGGTGATCATGAACCCGACCCACTTCGCCGTGGCGCTGAAATACGAGGCGGGGGAGACGCCCGCGCCGATGTGCGTGGCCAAGGGCGTGGACAGCCTGGCGCTTCGCATTCGTGAGCTGGCCGAGGAATCCGGCGTGCCGGTCATCGAGGATCCGCCGCTGGCGCGGGCGCTCTATGCGACCGTCGACGTCGACCAGACCATCCCCCGCGCTCACTATGAGGCGGTCGCCAAGGTGCTGGGCTTCGTGCTCGGCGCGAAGCGGCGGCGGGGGTGATACGCTCCGATGACTGATTCGGTGGGGAGCCATCCCATGCAGCTAGCCGCCCGCAAGCCAGGCTTCGACCTGTGGCTGCTGATCGCCGCGCCCCTGTTCATGGCGGCGGTGGCGGCGGCGGCGTATCCGGCCTTCCGGGCCGACCCCGTTTCGGGCCCCGGCATCGCACTCCTCATCGGCCTGACGGGCGTCGCCCTCTTCGGCCTGTTCGCCTTCGGCCGCGTATCGGAAGCGACGCCGGAGCTGGAAGCCGACGACCTCCTGGGCGCCCTGGAAGAGCCGTCCGCCATCGTGACGTCCGACGGCAAGATCCTGGCGGGCAACGCCGGCTGGAAGGCCGCAGCCGCCGGTGTCCGCCGCCTGCCGCGTGGCCGGGCCGCGCCCGGGCTTTATCAGGCCTATGCCGAAGCCCGCGATGGCCGCACCGGTCGGGCTTCGGCCCGCATCGAGGGCCAGGACTGGGAGCTTCTGGTCTCGGCCGCCGGTCCGGAACGCTATCTGGTCCGCGTCGCGCCAGAGGCCGTGCTGGCGCCGTCCCTGCCGCTCCAGGCCGTGGAACAGCCGCGTGTCGCCGACACCGCTGGCCAACGCGCCGCCGCCGCGGGGGCGCCGTTCGGCTCGGCGGTGGTGCGTGGGTCCGACCTGTTCGACGGCGAGATCGTCGAATGCAACGCCGCCCTGCCGGTCCTGCTGGGCGCCCGCGCCCGACCCAGCGCCCGTCTGGCGGATTTCTTCGAGGCCTCGGGCCTCAAGGACGCCCGCGAAAAGATGCACGCCGGATCGGTCGGCCCGTTCGAGGTCATGACCCCCGGGCCCGAAGCCAAGACGTTGCATCTGTATATCGCGCCAGAGGAGGACGCCCGTCGCGTCTGGCTGTTCGACGTCTCGGACCAGAAGGCGCTGGAGCTTCAGCTCAACCAGTCGGCCAAGATGCAGGCCATCGGCCAGCTGGCGGGCGGCGTGGCCCATGACTTCAACAACATCCTGATGGCGATCCAGCTGCGGCTGGACGACCTGCTGTCGCGTCATCCGGCGGGCGACCCGGCCTATGAAGGCCTGAATGAGATCCGCCAGAACGGCGTGAGAGCCGCGGACCTGGTCCGCAAGCTCCTGGCCCTGGCCCGCAAGCAGACCATCCGCCGCGAGCGGCTGGACCTCGGCGAGTTGATCTCGGAATCCGAGGTCTTCCTGCGCCGCCTGATGCGCGAGGATGTGCGGCTGGAGACCGAATACGGCCGCGACCTGCCCGAGGTGCTGGTCGACAAGAGCCAGTTCGAGACGGCCCTGATGAACCTCGTGGTCAACGCCCGCGACGCCATGAAAGGCCATGTGAAGCAAGGCGAGGGGCTGGTCCGCGTCCGCACCCTGCGCACGGACAGCAAGACCGCCCGCGCCTACGGCTGGGCCGAGGCGCCGGAAGACGAACTGGCCCTGATCGAGGTGTCCGACAACGGCCCGGGCGTGCCGGCCGAGCTCAAAGCCAAGGTGTTCGAGCCCTTCTTCACCACCAAGGCGGTGGGCGAGGGCACCGGCATGGGACTGGCCTCGGTCTACGGGATCATCCAGCAGTCCGGCGGCCATATCGCGCTCGGCGACGGCGAGACCGGCGGCGCGGTGTTCCGTATTTTCCTGCCGGCGGCCAAGGCGTTGCCGGAGGGCGAGATTGCGCCCAAGGCGATGACAAAACTCGTGCGCCAGCCGCGCGACCTGTCCGGCGCCGGCCGCATCTTGTTCGTTGAGGACGAGGACATGGTGCGCGGCATGGCCGCCAAGCTTCTCCGGGCCCGGGGCTACGAGGTCATCGAGGCCGCCGACGGCGAAGAGGCGCTGGAACTGGCCAAGGAGCACGCCGGCACGATCGACATGCTGATCTCGGACGTGATCATGCCCGGCATGGACGGCCCGAGCCTGCTCAAGCACGCCCGCGAGTACCTGGGCGATGCGCCGGTGATGTTCATCTCGGGCTATGCCGAGGCGGAGTTCTCGGACCTGCTGGAAGGCGAGAGCAACGTCTCGTTCCTGCCCAAGCCGATCGACATCAAGACCCTGGCCGAGACGGTCAAAGACCGCCTGCGGCCCGAGAAGGTCGAAGAGCTGGCCTGACCTTTCATTGAAGGGTGAGAGAGGGCTAGGGTCGCTCCGCAACAGGAGTGCTCCCATGGTCCGCCCGCTCGTCGCCCTCGCCGCCCTTCTGATCCCCGCTTCGGCCCTGGCGCAGGAGGTCGATCCCCAGCGGCTGAACGGGCATGTGCGGGAGCTGGCGTCGGATGCGTTCGGCGGGCGTGGCCCGGCGAGCCCCGAGGAGGGACCCACCACCGACTATATCGCCGAGCAGTTCCGGGCGATGGGCCTGCAGCCGGGCGGGGACGAAGGGACCTTCTTCCAGACCGTGCCGCTGTCGACCACCCAGCAGTCGGGGCCGGCGACGATCTCGGCCTCGGGGCCGGACGGCTGGACCCGGACGCTGGAGCGGGGCCCGGACATCCTGGTGGCGTCGGACCGGCCGGTAGACCGGATCACCCTGGAGAACGCCCCGCTGGTCTTCGTGGGCTACGGGGTGACGGCGCCGGAGCGGGATTGGGACGATTTCGGCGATGTCGATCTGACGGGCGCGATCATGGTTGTGCTGGTCAACGATCCGGATTTCGGGGCTCCCGAGGGGCATCCGGTCGAGGGCGTCTTCGACGGGCGGGCGATGACCTATTACGGCCGCTGGGTCTACAAGTTCGCCGAGGCCGCGCGACGCGGGGCGGCGGGGGTGCTGGTCGTGCACGACACGGCGGGCGCCGGCTATCCCTGGTCGACGCTGCAGAACTCGTCGGCGGCGCCGGACTTCGACATCGTCAGGGCCGATTGGGAGGCCGAGCGGGTCCCGGTCCAGGGCTGGATCCAGGGCGAGGTCGCCGCCGAGCTGTTCGCCCGCGCGGGGCTCGATCTGGCCGAGCTGCGCGAGGCCGCGCGGTCGCGCGACTTCGAGCCGGTGGCGCTGGAAGGGATCACGATGTCGATCGACTTCGGCCAGACCCACAGCCGGGTCGAGAGCCGCAACGTCGTGGCGGTGCTGCCCGGCTCGACCCATCCGGACGAGACGGTGATGTTCGGCGCCCACTGGGACGCCTATGGGCGCGGCACCCCCGACGCGTCCGGCGACGACATCTATAACGGGGCCGTCGACAATGCGACGGGCGTGGCCGGGATCCTGGAACTGGCCCGGGTCTTCGCCGAGGGCGATCGGCCGGACCGCAGCCTGATGTTTGTGGCCTGGACGGCGGAGGAGGCGGGCCTTCTGGGGGCCTATCACTATGCCGCCAATCCGCTGCGGCCGCTGGAGACAACGGTCGCCAACCTGAACCTCGACAGCCTTCTGCCGGGGACCGAGGTGACGCCCGAGGTCGTGGTGATCGGCCTGGGCAAGAACACGCTGGACGGGCTGCTCGAGCCCTATGCGGAGGCGCAAGGCCGGACGCTGATCAACGACCCGGCGCCCCAGGCGGGCGGCTTCTACCGCTCGGACCATTTCCCGCTGGCCCTGCGCGGCGTGCCGGCCCTGTTCGCCGCGGCGGGCTTCACCGGCGCCAGCCCCCAGAGCGCGGAGTACGTCCGCTCCTGCTACCACCAGCCCTGCGACGAGTGGGACGAGACCTGGACCATGGACGCCGCCGCCCAGGACCTGACCCTGCTCTACAGGGTCGGCTCCGAGCTCGCCAACAGCCGTGTATGGCCGCAGTGGAACGAGGGGACCGAGTTCCGCGGCGTCCGGGAGGAAAGCGCCGATCGGCGGGCGGAGTAGGGGCGAGATAATTCGCGAGGAATTCGGCGACGGATTAGGCTGAGATTTCGACGACGGAGACGACACCAGAGACCGGCTTCACTGCCCCGCGTACCGCCCGATCATCGGGTCCGCCTCGGCCGCCGCCATAACCCAGTCCCTGAACGCCGCGATCTTGGCCGAGCGCCTGCGCTCGGCCGGCCACGCCAGCCAGTAGCCGCCGGTGAAGGCGGCGACGGCGTCGAAGGGCTGGACGAGGCGGCCGGCCGAGAGGTCGGCGGCGAAGAAGATGGGGGAGCCCAGCGACACGGCGTCGCCGCCGAGCGCGGAGGCGACCTCGAGCACCTGGGTGTCGGCCTGGAGGCGCGAGGCGGTCCGGGGCGGGTCGGCGATGCCGGCCTCGGCGAACCACATGCGCCATTCCTCGTCGGAGCCGACGCGGGGCGCGTGGATCAGGTCTTCGGGCCGCTTGAGTTGCTCGGCCAGCGCCGGGGTGCAGAGCGGCGTCATCAGGGCGGGCATCAGGTGGACGGCCTCCAGCCCCGGCCACGAGCCGTCGCCAGCACGGATGGCGATATCGGCGCCCTCGCGGCGCAGGTCGATCAGGCGGGTCGAGGCGTCGAGCCGCACGGCCAGCTTCGGATGAGCCAGCTGGAAAGCGCCCAGGCGCGGGGCCAGCCATTGGGTGGCGAGGGTCTGGAGAGTGGTGATCGACAGGACCGCCTCCTCGCCCTCGGTGATCTCCTCGACCGCGCTCCTGAGGGTCGTCATGGCCTCGCCGGCGGCGCGGGCCAGCCGTTCGCCAGCGGGGGTCAGACGCATCTCGCGGCCGACGCGCTGGAACAGGGTCTGCTCCAGCCGGGTCTCCAACGCACGGATCTGCCAGGACACGGCGGCTTGCGTCATGCCCAGCTCCTCGGCCGCGCGGGTGTAGCCGCCCAGGCGGGCGGCGGCCTCGAAAACCCGGATCGAGCCGAGCGGCGCGCGCAGGAGCGGATCAGACATAAGCCAGCCTTATGAATGGCAGTGGCAATCTCATTGGAAAAGGATGCGCCTGTCCAGCATCTTCGCGTTGTCAGAACAGGAACCGAGAGGAGAGCCATGATGGAAGAGATGTACCGCACCCATAAGGACGTTCCGTTCGGCTGGTTGGAAGCGCTCCGCGCCGTGCTGGCGGCGCGGGCCGAGCGGCGGGCTACGAAACCGAAGGACGGCGTGTCCCGGCGGGCGCCGGAACGGGTTGCGCTCGGCTGACGTTACAGCGGCCCAAATCCCGCCAGCCTTGACCGCTAGGCGGGGGAGGGGACAATCCGCGAGTGGGCTTTCTGATGGATATGACGCGGCGAGCGATGGCGCTGGCGGGCGGGGCTTTCGCCGCGCTGGGAATAGGCTCGCGCGCCCATGCCCAGGCGATGGAAGGCCCGTTCCGGGACGCGCTGGGCTATTCGGATGAGCGCGGCGGGGTTTCGGTCCTGATCCAGCAGGGCGCGACGGTCCTGCTCGAAGCCTATTCGAACGGCGGCGGGGCCACGACCGACTGGCCGATTCATTCCGGGACCAAGGCCTTCTCCGGCGTTCTGGCCTGTCATCTGGTGCGCGAGGGCTGGCTCGATCTGGATGCGCCGGTCTCGGGCGTGATCCACGAATGGCGCGACGACCCGGCCAAGTCCGCGATCACGACGCGCCAGCTGCTGACCCTGACATCGGGCGTGGTGGCGGGCGGTTTCGGCGCGCCGCCGACCTATGCCGAGGCGGTGGCCGCGCCGCTGGCGACGCCTCCGGGCGCGCATTTCGAATACAACCCCGGCCCCTATCAGGTGTGGGGCGAGATGGTGCGGCGGATGCTGGCCGAGCGCGGCTATCTGCCGGACGTAAAGGCCTTCATGAGTTCGCGCGTGCTGGAGCCGGCGGGGGTGACGGTCGCCGACTGGCGCATGCTGGACGGCCAGCCGACCTTGCCGACCGGCATGCGGATGACGGCGCGCGAATGGGGCAAATGGGGCCGCTGGGTGCTGGACGGCGCAGGCGGGGCGGACCTGTCGGCCTGCTATTCGGGCACGGCGGCGAACCCGGGCTACGGCCTGTGCTGGTGGCTGCTGCGGCCCGGCCTGATCGCGCCCAATCCACGCTTTGGCATCGACGACGGAGGGGCTGAACTAGCCGAGCGGGGCGAGGACATCCGCCTGTCGGCCGGCGCCGGCGAACAGAAGCT
>CAMLNT010000002.1 GCA_946481425.1 uncultured Brevundimonas sp. | reverse complement strand
CTATGACTTCACCACCACCAACGACATCATCGGCGGCAACTCGGGCTCGCCCGTGATCAACGCCAATGGCGAAGTCATCGGCGCGGCCTTCGACGGCAACATCCACTCGCTGGGCGGCAACTTCGGCTACGACGCCGAACTGAACCGCACGGTGGTGGTCTCGACCGCCGCCATCACCGAGGCGCTCCGCAGCGTCTACGGCCGAACCGCCCTGCTCGAGGAGCTGGGCGTCCGCTAAGGCGGGCTTCTATAAGGGGCGGCGGTCCGAACGGATCGCCGCCCTTTTTCTTTTCTGGTTCCGGGAGGTCTCCCATGCGTCTGTCCATCCTCGCCGCCGCCTCGGCGTCCGCCCTGTCGCTCCTGCTGCCGGCCACGGCGGCCTCGGCCGATGAAGGCATGTGGACCTTCGACCAGGCGCCGCTGCCGCGCATCAACGCCGCGCTGGGAACGGATCTCGACCAGGCCTGGCTCGACCGGGTCCGGCTCGGCGCCGTGCGCCTGGCCGGCTGCTCGGCCTCCCTCGTCTCCGAACAGGGTCTGGTCCTGACCAACCAGCACTGCATCCGCAGCTGTGTCCAGGCCCACGCCGAGCCCGGTCAGGACCTGCTGGCCCAGGGCGTCTTCGCCCGCACCCGCGAGGAAGAACTGGCGTGCCCCGGACAGGTGGCCGAGGTCCTGCTGGAGATCACCGACGTCACCGCCCAGGTCCAGGGCGCGGGCGAGGGCCTGTCGGGCGCGGAGTTCGCCGCCGCCCGATCGCGCGTCATCGCCGAGATCGAGCGCGCCGGCTGTGGCGGCGACCAGGCCCTGCGCTGCCAGGTCATCAGCTTCTATCGCGGCGGCCAGTACAAGCTGTACCGCTATCAGCGCTATTCCGACGTCCGCCTCGTCTATGCGCCCGAGCACCAGGCCGTCGTCTTTGGCGGCGATCCGGACAACTTCAACTTTCCGCGCTACGCGCTCGATGCCGCCTTCCTGCGCGTCTACGAGAACGGCCAGCCGGCCGTCACGCCGAACCACCTGACCTGGAACCCGGAGCGCATCGTTGAAGGCCAGCCGGTCTTCGTGGCCGGCAACCCCGGCTCGACGTCTCGGCTCAAGACCGTCGACCAGCTCCGGATCGAACGCGACTGGATGATCCCGGCCGAGCTCCGCCGCCTTGCCGAGCTGCGCGGCCGCGTCATCCGCTTCGCCGAGGAATCGCCCGAGAACGCTCGCATGACCCGCGATGCGCTGCGAGGGATCGAGAACAATCTCAAGCGCTACACCGGCATGCATCAGGCGCTCGCCGACCGCGACTTCTACGCGGGCCTGGTCGAGGCCGAGACGGCGCTGCGCGCCTCGACCGATGTCTCGGGCGGCGATCCCTGGAGCGAGATCGAGACGGCCCACGACGACTACGTCCTGCTCTATCCGCGCTACACCTGGCTGGAGAGCGGCGCGGGTCAGGGCTCGGCCCTCTTCTCCTACGCCCGCGCCATCGTGCGGTCGGCCTATGAGCGCGAACGGCCGGCCGGCGAGCGGATGCCGGGCTATTCCGACGCCCAGCTCGAGGCGCTCGGCCGCACGCTCGCCCAGACCCGCAACATCGATGAGCCGCTGGAGAGCCTGTACCTCCAGTTCTGGCTCAACAAGACCCGCGAGAACCTCGGCACGGACGACCCGGACGTCCAGTCCATGCTCGGCCGCGAGAGTCCCGAGGCGCTCGGCGCCCGCCTGATCGAGGGCACAACGCTGGCCGATCCGGCGGCGCGCACGGCCCTGTTCACCGGAGGCCGCGCAGCGGTGGAGGCTTCGGACGATCCGCTGATCCAGTTCGTGCTGCGCACCGACGCCGCCGCCCGCGCCGTTCGCGGCGACTGGCGCGCCCGCGTCGAGGCGCCGATCGACCGCGCCGGCGAGCGGGTCGCCGCGGCTCGCTTCGCCGTCTCGGGCGACGAGACCTATCCGGACGCGACCTTCAGCCTGCGCCTGTCCTACGGCCGCGTCGCCGGCTGGAACAACGGCACGCGCGACGTGCCCGCGGTGACCACCGTCGCCGGTCTGTGGGAGCGCGCCACCGGCGCCGTTCCGTTCAACCTCGCCCCGGTGCTGGAAAGCGCACGCGACCGCCTGCCCGAGGACGCCGTCTATACGGTCGCCTCGACCAACGACATCGTCGGCGGCAACTCCGGCTCGCCGCTGCTGAACGCAGAGGGCGAGGTCATCGGCGCGGTGTTCGACGGCAATCTGGAATCGCTCGGCGGCGCCTATGGCTATGACGGCGCCAGGAACCGGGCCGTCACCGTCTCGGCCGAGATGATCACCCTGGCCCTGCGCGAAGTCTACGACATGGACCAGCTCGCCGACGAACTGGCCGGCTCGCGCTGATCAAACTGAGCCACGAAAGAAAAACCCGGCGAGGTCCTGACCTCGCCGGGTTTCTCTTTTCTGCGGTCGCTGGAGCCCCGCCCTAGTAGCGGTAGTGCTCCGGCTTGAACGGGCCTTCCGGCTTCACGCCGATGTAGTCGGCCTGCTCCTTGGACAGGGTCGTCAGCTTGGCGCCCAGCTTCTCGAGGTGAAGCGCGGCGACCTTCTCGTCCAGATGCTTGGGCAGGACATAGACCTGGGCCTCGTACTTGGGCTTGGTCGTGTTCGCCCACAGTTCGATCTGCGCCAGGGTCTGGTTGGTGAACGACGCCGACATCACGAACGACGGATGGCCCGTCGCATTGCCCAGGTTCACCAGACGGCCTTCCGACAGCACGATGATCTTCTTGCCGTCCGGGAACTCCACATGGTGCACCTGCGGCTTGATCTCGTCCCACTTGAAGTTGCGCAGGCCCGCGATCTGGATCTCGGAATCGAAGTGCCCGATGTTGCAGACGATCGCGTTGTTCTTCATCCGGCGCATGTGCTCCACGGTGAGCACGTCCTTGTTGCCGGTCGCCGTACAGAAGATGTCGGCCTTGTCGGCGACGTCTTCCAGGGTCTGGACCTCATAGCCTTCCATGGCGGCCTGAAGGGCGCAGATCGGGTCGATCTCGGTGACGATCACGCGGGCGCCGCCGTTGCGGAGCGACGCGGCCGAACCCTTGCCGACGTCGCCGTAGCCCAGGACCACCGCGACCTTGCCCGACAGCATCACGTCGGTGCCGCGACGGATCGCGTCGACTAGGCTTTCGCGGCAGCCGTAGAGGTTATCGAACTTGGACTTGGTGACGCTGTCGTTGACGTTGATCGCCGGGAACGGCAGGTCGCCCTTCTCGGCCATCTGATAGAGGCGGTGGACACCCGTGGTCGTCTCTTCCGACACGCCCTTGATGGCGTCGCGGATGGCCGAATAGAAGCCCGGCTTCTCGGCCAGGTACCGCTTCATCACCGCATAGAGGGCTTCTTCTTCCTCGTTCTGCGGATTGTTCAGGATCGACGGATCCTTCTCGGCCTTCGGGCCGAGCACGCACAGCAGGGTCGCGTCGCCGCCGTCATCCAGGATCAGGTTCGGATAGCCGCCGTCGGCCCATTCGAAGATGCGGTGGGCGTACTCCCAGTACTCGTAAAGGGTCTCGCCCTTGACCGCGAAGACCGGCGTGCCGTTGGCCGCGATGGCCGCCGCGGCATGGTCCTGCGTCGAGAAGATGTTGCAGGACGCCCAGCGGACGTCGGCGCCGAGGGCTTCCAGCGTCTGGATCAGCACCGCCGTCTGGATGGTCATGTGCAGGGACCCGGCGATGCGCGCGCCCTTGAGCGGCTGCGTCTTGCCGAATTCGGCCCGCACCGCCATCAGACCGGGCATTTCGGTCTCCGCGATGGCGATTTCTTTCCTGCCGAAGTCGGCGAGCGAGATGTCCTTGACGACGTAATCGGTCACGGATGAGCCTCCTTGGGCGCACGAAAAGACGAGAATGGTCGCGCGCCTATAGCCGCCCAAGACCCTCGCGGCAACATGGATATAAGGATATCCTTATATCCCTAGAGGCCGGCCATGAGGCGGATGCAGGCTTCGCGCCCCTCGCCGGACAGGCCTGGACCGGGTCTCAGTTGCGGGACGCCGTGGTCCTGGATCACATGGGCGCAGTCGCCGAACAGTCCGGGATCGACCCCGACCGGCTCGCCTCGATCGATCGCCCGATGAAGCAGCGGCCGCAGGTCCTGGCCGCTGAGTTCGCCATAGGCGCGGATCAGGCGATCGGGCGCGGCGCCTTCGCCGGACCGCATGGCCTGGATGGCGTCATCGAGGTCCCTGGCCCCGCCGGAACCGACCCTCAGCCGATGATCCAGGGTCAGGGCCAGCAGAAGACCGCGCTGGTAAGGCAGGCCTGCCATCCGGCGATCGCTGAAGAAGGCGCGGGCGATCTCGGCGTTGCCCAGATTAGGCGGTGCGTCGGCCTGGATGCGCAGGGCCCGATTGATGGCCACGAGATGCTGTTCCGGCGTCGCCAGGCCCGCGCGCAGCAGGATTCTCAGCGTGTAGAAATCCGTGAATCCCTCCGAGAACCAGAAGTCGAGCACCTCGGCGTGGCCTTCCGACAGCCCCCCCACGCGCTCGGGCAGCCAGACGTGCTGGTGCTCATGGACGAGGACATGGGACGCCTCCTCCAGCGCGATGTCGTTGGACAGCCAGACGGCCAGGCCGTCACCGAGCCCCAGGCCCGACTGAGCCCCGGCTCCCGGCGGCCCCGCCATCGGCGTCAGGGCGAGGAAGAAGGGCCGCTGCTCGGCGCCCCAGAACTCGGCCGAGGCCTCGACCACGCGCGCATAGTGGTCCGCGAGCGCCCGGGCGTCGAAGCGCCAGTCGCCGAGCATGGCCACCCGGACCGGCGCGTCGCCGACCCGCATCGATACCACCCGCAGGTCGCGGCCCCCGAGCAGCACGCTGTCGGACAGGGACTCGAAATCCAGCACGGCGCCGCCGGCGTGGTCGAGATCGGACGCCAGGGTCCAGCCGTCAGGCCTCACGCCCCAGCGGAACGTCGCCCCGTCCGCCTCACGCCCCTCGACGGGGCCGAAGACCGTCCAGCCGACGAGGGTGAAGCCCTCGGGGATCGTCGCCGGACGATAGGGCCGGTCGAAGCCGACGCGCGTCGGACCCGCATGGTCCTGCACCACGCGATAGCTCAGGCGAATGTCGGCTCCGGGCCGGTGGCGCAGGTTGATGTCGGAACCCCGCCGGCCGGCCTCGGCCCCATCCGCCCTGACCTCGACCACGGTCCGCTCCAGACGTCGGGTCCCGGCCCATTCCGCCGGCAGTCGCACCCGCGTGCGCCCGTCGGCGTCGCCGCGGAAGCGCATCGTCACCTCGACGGATTGCAGCGATCCGGCCTCGACGACGGGCGAGACCTCATAGGCGACCGGCTCGGCCTGGACGCCGGCAGCGGCCGCAACCCAGGCCAGTCCGGCCAGGCGCAACAGATTGAACACGGACAAGGCCCTTCCCCGACCAAACCCCGGATCATGCTGTCATGCGCCCGAAAGTGTGGACAGAGGCTGAATTGTCGCGCCTGATCAAAGCTTTGCCATAAGGTCATCACGGGCCTTGGCGCTGGCCCGGCAGCGGCCTATCACCGGTCCATGCCCGAGCTTCCCGAGGTCGAGACCGTCCGCCGGGGCCTGGAGCCGGTCCTGGCCGGCGCCCGGCTGTCGAAGACGCGCCAGAACCGGCCGGACCTGCGCTTTCCCTTTCCCGCCGACTTCCCCGCCCGGCTCGATGGCGCGACCGTCGAACGGATCGACCGCCGGGCCAAGTACCTGCTGATGCCGCTCTCCACCGGTGAGACCTGGGTGACCCACCTGGGCATGACCGGCCGCTTCACCCTCGACGGCGAACAGCTCGGCGAATTCGAAGAGCCCGCCCCCATCGCCGGCAAGCACGAACACGTCAGCTTCTGCGCCACCAAGGCGGGCGCGACCCATCGGGTGGGTTTCGCCGACGCCCGCCGTTTCGGCTTCATGGGCCTGATCGCGACCGAGGCCGTCGACGACCATCCGTGGTTCGCCGGGCTGGGCCCCGAGCCCCTCGGCAACGCCTTCTCGGCGGCGCACCTCTCGGAGGCGTTCAGGGGTCGCAAACAGACCATCAAGGTCAGCCTGCTCGACCAGCGCATCGTCGCGGGTCTGGGCAACATCTATGTCTGCGAGGCCCTGTACCGCGCCCGCATCTCGCCCCTGACCGCCGCCGGCAAGGTGTCGCGTCCCCGGCTCGAGACCCTGACGACCGAGATCCGCGTGGTCCTGAACGACGCCATCGAGGCGGGCGGATCGACCCTGCGCGACTTCGCCAACGCCGAGGGTGGTCAGGGCTATTTCCAGCATCGCTTCGATGTCTACGGCCGCGAGGGCGAGCCCTGCCGGGGTAGCGGCTGTACGGGCGTCGTCAAACGCGTCGTCCAGGGCGGCCGCTCGACCTTCTACTGCCCGAGCTGTCAGAAGCGATGACCGATCACCGCATCATCCTGTTCCGGGGCATGAACACCGGCGGCGTTCGCGCGCCCGTGGTCGAACAGCGCGCCATGGCCGCGGCGATGGGCCTTAAGAACCCCCGCACCCTCTTGGCCTCGGGCAACCTGGTGGTCGAAAGCGACCGCGATCCGGCCGATCTCGCGACGGCCATCGAGGCCGAGACCGAGCGTCGCTTCGGACGACGCATCGAGACGATCGTCCGCACCCGGTCCCAGTGGTCCGAATTGATGAAGGCCAACCCCTTTCCCGCGGAGGCGTCCGAGGCGCCGGCCAAGCTGCTGCTCATGGTGATGAAGGACGGAGTCAAATCCGGCGCGATCGAGGCCCTCATGGCTTTTGCCAGCGGCGACGAGACTGTCCGCGAGGCCGGCGGGGCGCTCTGGTTCTGGCATCCCGACGGCATCGGCCAGTCGAAGATGGCCGACAAGGCCCAGCCGCGCCTGATCGGGACCGGCACCGCGCGAAACTGGAATACTGTGCTGAAGCTGGCCGCCATGGTCGGGCTTGAGGAAACCGCCTGATGTCGAACCGCGAGAAGAGCGCCTGGGTCGAGCTGATCGCCCTGACGGCCATCTGGGGCTTCTATTTCGTCAGCCTGTTCGGCGCGATCGGATCCGGCGCGATCGACCAGGACGGCTTCGCGCGCGCCATGGGCCTGCGGTTCGCCCTCTGCGCGGTCCTGTCGATCATCGTCGGCGCAGCCGCTGGCGTCCTGCTGGAGATCGGGTCACGTCAGTCGAACGCCCCCGCCCGCGACGAACGCGAGGCCTGGGCCGGGCTGCGTGCGACAAGGATCGCGCATGGAACCCTCATCGTCCTGTTGCTCGGACTAACGGTCGCCGCCCTGCTGTTCGGCGGCTTCGCCGGCCAGGCGCTGGCCGCGCGTACGACCAGCTGGCTCGACGGCCTTATGGGCAATGGTCTGATCCTGTTCGCCCACGGCGCCCTGGCCTGTCTCGTCCTGGCCGAACTGATCCACTACGGGGCGCTGATCGCCTTTCTGCGGCGGGGCTAGTCGGGGCCGCGCGGCAGGAGCCGGGCGAAGGCGCGCTCGTCTTCGAATCGCGTCCGCATCGGCCAGGCCTCGACCCGCTTGCGCCAGTCGGGCGACAGCCGCGCCCAGTCCTTTTCGGTGGTGATCAGGGTCGCGCCAAGCCGCACCGCCTCGGCCTCCAGGGCCCTCAGCTCGCGGTCGGAATAGGCTCCGTGATCGGGAAAACCCCGGAACGCCCGGACGTCGGCGCCGGCCGCCTTCAGGGATCGCTCCACCCGCCAGGGCTTGGCGATGCCGGCAAAACCCAGCTTGGGACCCGGCGACGGTGGCCGGACCGGCTCCAGCCAGGCGCTGAAGACCGGCAAATCGCGGAACTCGGACAGGAGCGCGGGCGAGGCCGCCTCGACATCGGCAGGCAGCAGGACGATCACCGCATCGGCGCGGTCGAGCCCGGCCTTCAACGGCTCGCGCATTGGCCCGGCGGGAAAGACCGAGCCGTCCCCGAACGGCCATTCGCCGTTCCGCGTCTCGCCGTCCACGACGACCAGCGAAAGGGTCTTCTTCAGGGCCGGGTTCTGGTGCCCGTCATCCAGAACGATCGCCTGGGCGCCGGCCGCGACGGCGGCGCGGGCCCCGGCCGCGCGATCGCGCGCGATCCAGATCGGATGGTGCTGGGCCAGCATGAGCGGTTCGTCGCCGACATCGGCCGCCGTATGGCCGTCGGGGTCGACGGAAATGGGCCCTTCCAGACGTCCGCCATAGCCGCGCGAGAGGGCATGGGCGTCGACGCCGCGTCGAGCCAGCAGGTGCAGGATTTCGCGCGTGACCGGCGTCTTGCCCGACCCGCCCACCGTCAGGTTGCCGACCGAGATGACCGGCACGCCGGGATCATAGGCCGCCGGCTGGGCCACCCGCCGGGCGGTCTGGTCGGCGTAGAGGGCCGACAGCGGCCTGAGCAGACCCGACAACACCCCGCCGCCCTCGCGGCGATACCACCAGCGCGGCGTCGAGATCTTCATGCGGGCATCAGGGGGCGAAGCTGGGTCCAGAGCTTGTCGAGGGCCCCGTCCTGGCGGCGAGCGTACTGACGGGCCCGTTCGCCCAGCGCCTTGGCGCCCGCCGGGTCGGCCAGCAGGCTGGACACCACCCCGGCCAGTTCGCCCTCGTCGGCGAGGCGCACGGCGTCGGCCTCGGTCATGCCCTCGAAGACCCCGGCCCAGTTGGACACGAAAGGACCCGAGACCACCGGCCTGGCCAGTCGCGCAGGCTCCAGCGGATTGTGCCCGCCGACACCCGGCGCCCAGCCGCCGCCCAGCACAATGACATCCCCGAGCCGGAAGAAGAGCCCGAGCTCGCCCAGGGTGTCGGCCAGATAGACATCCACATCCGGCGATAGCGGCTCGCCGCGCGAGCGACGCGCCAGGGTCCGCCCCAGCACCGACAGCTCCGCCTCGATGGCGTCGGCGCGGCGCGGATGGCGCGGGGCGATCAGGTGCAGCGGGCGGCCGGGAAGACCCGCGACCGCCCGATCCGCGATGATCTCCTCCCCCGGGTGGGTGCTGGCAGACACCACGATGGCGCGTTCGCCGATCGCCTCGCTGAGCCGGTCGAACTCGCCCGCGTCATGAGCCAGAACGTCCCCGACCAGCTTTAGATTGGCGCGGCCGGACACCCGCGCGCCCAGCCCCGTCAGCCGGTCGGCCGAGGCGTCGTCCTGCGGCAGGACCAGATCGAAGGCCGAAAAGACTCGTCGCGCGGCCCCCGGCGCCCGCTTCCAGCCCGCCTCGGCCTTCTCGGTGAAGCGGGCGCTGACCAGCGCCAGCCTGGCCTGGCGCTTCTGGGCGCCCAGGATCAGGTTCGGCCAGATCTCGCTTTCGAGCAGGATGGCCAGGTCCGGCCGCCAGTGATCGAGGAACCGGTCCGCCGCACCCGGCCCGTCGACGGGCACATACTGGTGCAGGGCGAAGGCCGGCAGGCGCTGGGCGAGGATCTCCGCCGAGGTCGTGGTGCCCGAGGTGACCAGCACCGAGACATCCGGGCGCTCGCGTCCGATCCGCTCGACCAGCGGCACCGCGGACAGGGTCTCGCCGACGCTTGCGCCGTGAACCCAGACCAGCGGCCCGCACGGCCGGCCGAGCGTCGGGAAGCCCAGCCGCTCCTCGACCCGCGCCGGGTCTTCCTTGCCCTGGGCCGCCCGCCGGCGCAGCAGCATCGGCGCCAGCGGCTCGAGCAGGCCCGTCCCGATCCGGTAGAGGGAAAGACCCGGGCTCAAACCAGCGCCTCCGCCCGGCGCGTGGCCGCTGACAGCCGTTCGGCCCACTCGAGCCGTGCGGCCTGCATGTCGGTTTCCCGGCTCGCCAGGATCGGTCCGTCCCAGACGATGGCGCCCCGGCCAAACGGCAGAGGCAGACGCGCCCTGTCCCAGGTGTCGAGCGTCAACCCGCTTGCGGCCATCCCGACCAGCAGGACCGGTGCGCCCGACATCCGCGCCAGCAGAACCGCGCCCTCGGCCATTTCCTCGGCCGGGCCGCGCGGGCCGTCCGGCGTCAGGGCGATGCCGCCGCCGCCCTGGATCCAGCGCAGCACGTCGCGAAAGGCTCCGGCCCCGCCCTTGGCCTTGTCGGGGGCGCCCTTCTTGGAGGAAGAACCGCGAATGGCGGGGAAGCCCAGCTTCTGGACCGCGCGGGCGATGAACTCACCGTCGGGCGACAGCGAGATCAGCACGCGCGGCTCCTGCGCCCGCCCGAGCGGCCAGCAGGCCGGCGACAGGGCGATGCGCGAATGCCAGAAGCAGACGATCACCCCGCCGCCCGCATCCCAGATCTCCTCGGCCACGGCGCGGTTCTCGTGCCGCCAGCGGGTCGTGGCGATGCACAGCTTCAGCCAGCCGGCGAGCAGCCAGGCCAGGGTCGCCTGGACCGCGGGCGATCGAAGCGGCCTCACGCGGCCGCGCCTTCCAGCGACTGGCTCTTGGCCAGGCGGGCATAGAGGCCGCCGGCCTTGACCAGGGTCGCATGGGTGCCGGTCTCGGCGACCCGTCCGCCGTCGATGACATAGATCCGGTCGGCCGCCTTCACCGTCGACAGGCGGTGGGCGATCATCAGGGTCGCACGGCCCTGCATCAGCCGCTCCAGCGCCGCCTGGACCTGGGCCTCGCTCTCGGTGTCGAGCGCCGAGGTCGCCTCGTCCAGCAGCAGGATCGGCGCATCCTTCAGGAAGGCGCGGGCGATGGCGATGCGCTGCCGCTGGCCGCCCGACAGGCTGGTCCCACCCTCGCCGGCGCGCGTCTCGTAGCCGTCCGCAAGGCGAGTGATGAAATCATGGGCCGCCGCCGCCCGCGCCGCCTCTTCGATCTCGGCCTGAGTGGCGCCGGGCCGGGCATAGGCGATGTTGGCGGCGATCGTGTCGTCGAACAGGAAGGGCTCCTGCGTCACCAGGGCGATGCGGGCGCGCAGCGACGACAGGGTCAGGTCTCGCACATCCGTCCCGCCCACGGTCACGCGACCTTCGCTGGCGTCATAGAAGCGCGGGATCAGGTTCAGGATCGTGGATTTGCCGCCGCCCGACGGCCCGACCAGGGCCACGCTTTCACCCTGCCGGACCTGGATCGACACGCCCTTGAGCGCCGGGGTGCGCGGTCCGTAGCGGAAGGCGACGTCCTCGAACGCCACGTCCAGGTCCCGGTCGCCCAGGATCCGCGCATCCGGCCTGTCGGTGATCTCCGGCGCGACGTCCAGGGCCTTGAACAGGCGGTCGGCGGCGATGAAGCCTTCGGCCATCACGCCCTGCAGATTGGCCAGCTGACGCAACGCCTGCCCGGCCGCCATCAGGAAAGCGATGAAGGCGGTGAACTCCCCTACATTCATGCCGCCGGACTGCGAGCGCCATCCACCGTAGGCGAGGACGGCTGCGATCACGAAGGTCGAAACCAGCTCCGTGGCGGGGGCGGCGAACGAGCGGGCGTTGGCGCCCTTGATGACGTGCGATTGGCGCCGGCGAACGACCTCGGCGACGCGGCCCTGCTCGTCGGCCTCGCGGCCTTCGATCTGGATGACCTTGACCCCGTCAAGGCTCTCCATGAGCGCGGTCGACAGGGCTGCGGTCTCGCCCATCGCGCCCTCGGCCGCCTTCTTGGTGCGCCGGGCGAAACCGCCCATGACCCAGCTCACCAGAGGCATGGCCAGCAGCACCAGCAACGTCAGGGACCAGTCCAGCCAGAACATCGAGCCGACGGTCGTCAGGACGATCAGGCCGGACTGGACGTAGTTGACCATCCCCTGGGTGAAGGCCTCGCGCATCAGATTGGCGTCGAACAGGACCGAGGAGACATACTTGCCCGAGTGGGCGCTTCTCAGTTGCGCCAGGTCCGACCGGACCATCCGGCCGAACAGACGCACCTGCATCTCGCCGACCATGCCGTGGCCGAGCCGATTGACCAGGCCCGACTGGACCACCGCCGCCAGCGCCCGGGTCAGGGCTACGCCCACGATGGCCAGCGGAATGAGCCAGAGATCCTGCGGGTTCTGCTCCACGAAGAGGCCGTTCATGGCCGGTTCGAGCAGGCGCAGAACCTGGGCCGTGGCGATCGCCACCACCGCTGCAGCCGCCAGGGCGCCCGCCAGCCAGGGCCAGCGCGGGCGGATATACTCGCGCCACATGCGCGCGAGGATCGCCTTCCGGGGCGTCTCGACGGGGGTTGAACTCATGCCTTCCGGTCGGTCCTCGCAACGCTTAAGTCAAGCGCGCTTCAAATGTGGGGCGCATCGGACTAATCAGCCACCCATGGCGCACTACGACTTTTCGACCCTGGCCGGACGGGCCCGCGCCTACTGGGACTTCATCTGGGGCGACCACGCCTTCCTGCGCCTGGGCTTTTCCAACGCCCACTGGCTGGGCCCGGACATGATCCGCACCAACCATCCCTGGCCGTTCCAGCTGGCCTGGTGGAAGAAGCGCGGCCTCAAGACCGTGGTGAACCTGCGCGGCGGCCCCCACAGCGCCCATTACCAGCTCGAGAAATGGGCCTGCGAGCGGCTTGGCCTGACCTTCGTCGACGCCCCGATGGGCTCGCGCGAGGTTCCCAGCCGCGAACGGGTGCTGCACGCCAAGCATGTCTTCGAGACGATCGAGTACCCGGCCCTGATGCACTGCAAGTCCGGCGCGGACCGCGCCGGGATCATGGCGGTGCTCTATCGCCACTTCCACCTCGGGGAATCCATCCGGGACTCGATGCGCGAGCTCGGCATCCGCACCCTGCACGTCAGCGCCGGCAAGACGGGCGTGCTGGGCTACACCTTCGAACGCTATCTGCAGGAGGCCGAGCCCAAGGGCCTCAGCTTCATGGACTGGGTCATGTCCGACGCCTACGACCCGGTGAAGATCAAGCAGGACTTCCAGGCCGGCTGGTGGGCGACGGTGCTCACCGACAAGCTGCTGCGCCGCGAATAACTCAGCCCCAAGGGCCGCGCGGCCGGTTCGGATCGTCGTCGGCGGGCGTCGTCTCGCCGCGTTCGCGGCGCTCGCGCTTCTCGCGCAGGTCCTTCTGGAACCGGTTCCAGCCGCGCGCGTCGCGCAGGCTGAAGATCCAGACCGTCAAGACGAGCAAACCGGCCACGACGGCCGCGATCTGCTCGGGCGAGACGTTCACTCGCCTTCTCCGCGCGGGTCGATCAGCTTGTGGGCGTGCAGGATGAAGTAGCGCATATGCGCATTGTCGACGGTCGACTGGGCCTTGGCCTTCCAGGCCTTGCGGGCCTCGGCATAGTTCGGATAGGCGCCCACGAAGTCGATCTTCGACAGGTCGCGGAAGGTCGTCTCCGACAGGTGCCGCAGTTCGCCGCCGATCACGATGTGGAGCAGCTGCTTGTCGTCGTCGTGGTCGTGGTCGGTCATGGGGTCCCGTCGTTCGGATCGGTCAGGGCGATAGGCCGACAGCGCCGGATGATCAAGGGGTGCAGGCCCGGCGCGGAGCAAACCAGCGAGGCCTGTTGCGGAACGGCCCGGTTGAACCGGTGCGGCCGTCCGCCGTGGTCCGAGACGACGGCCCCACCCTCCGAGGCGATCAGGCCGCCGGCCGCGACATCCCAGTCCCACTTGGGCCCCAGCGCGATCGCCGCGTCAAAGGCGCCGGCCCCGATCAGGGCCATGCGGTAGGCGATGGAGTTCCGCCGCTCCAGCCGCATCGCCGGCCAGGGCTCCTCCCAGATCGGCCTTTCCAGCAGGGCGGCGTCCGCCAGCATGGAGGCGTCTTCCAGCCGTTCGACGTCCGACGCCTGGATCGGCCGGCCATTCAGGCGCGCCCCCTGGCCGCGCACGGCGGTGAAGGTCTCGTCCAGCGCCGGGGCATGGACGACGGCGGCGACCGGCTCTCCGTCCTCGATGACGGCCAGGGCTACCGTCCACCAGGGCCGGTTCTTCATGTAGGCGACCGTGCCGTCGATGGGGTCGACCACGAACAGCCGGCGGCGCGACAGGCGCTCGACGTCGTCTGTGCGCTCCTCCGACAGCCAGCCGTAGTCCGGCCGCGTCCGCAGCAGGCGATCTGTCAGGAAGGCGTCAACGGCCAGGTCGCCATTGGTCACGGGCGAGCCGCCCGGCTTGGCCTCTATCCTGAGGCCTCGGGCGCGCTGCTCGAGCGCGATCTTGCCGCCCTCGCGGGCAGCGTCCACCAGCAGGTCCAGGTCCGCGGTCATGAGCCCGCGATGGCGACCGCGTCGATCAGCAGGGACGGGCTGTTGTTCGAGGACCGCAGCTCCAGGTCCGAACCGGGCGTCAGCCGCTGATAGAGGTCGAGCAGATTGCCGGCGATGGTGATCTCGTTGACCGCATGAACGACCTCGCCGTTCTCGAACCACTGGCCGCCGACGCCCGCCGACCAGTCTCCGGTGTTCGGGTTCAGCGACGGACCGAACATGGAGGTCACCAGCAGCCCCGTCCCGACGTCGCCCATCAGGCCTTTCAGGTCCCGCTCGCCCGGCTGGACGGTCAGGTTATGCCCCGAGACCCCGGATGGGCCCGCCAGGCCGCGCGAGGCGTGACCCGTCGTCTGCAGGCCCAGTTGCGCCGCCGCGCTGGTGTTCAGGAGCCAGCTCTTCAGCACCCCGCCCTCGACGATGGCAAGCCGCGACACAGCGACCCCCTCGTCGTCAAAGGGCGTTGAGCCGAGCCCGCGGGGGCGGAACGGGTCGTCGACCAGGGTGATCGCCGGGTTCAGGATCTGCTGGCCCATCCGGTCCTTCAGGAACGACACGCCACGCGCCACGGCCGGCCCGGCGATCGCGCCGATCAGCGGGCCCAGAATCTGGGTCGCGATGCGGTTTTCCAGGATCACCGGAGCGGTGCGGCTCGACAACTTCCTGGCGCCCAGCTGCGCGACGGCGCGGCGGCCGGCTTCCCGGCCGACCTCTTCGGGAGAGGCCAGGTCCGACAGATGGCGGGTCGAGCGGCCCTCGCCGCCGATCTCCATCACCCCGTCGCGCTCGGCGATCACCCCGGCGGCGACCGAGAAGGCCGAGCCGCGGTGGCGGCCTTCGAAGCCATGCGAGGTCACCAGCGCCCACTCGCCGGTCGAGACCGAGGCCGAGCCGCCGTCCGACTTCGAAACGCCCTCGATCGCCCGGGCGGCGTCCTCGGCGGTGCGGGCGCGCGCCTCCAGCGCCTCGGCGTCGACGGGGGTCGGGTCATAGAGATCCAGGTCAGGACGCTCACCGCCGGCCAGCCGATCCTCGGGGGCCAGAGACGCGTAGGGGTCTTCCGGCGCCAGCCGCGCCATGGCGACCGCCCGCTCGACCAGACGCGCACGCGTAGGCTCCGACAGATCCGAGGCCGAGACCACCGCCTGTTTGCGGCCGATGAAGACCCTCAGGCCCAGGTCCCGCGACTCCTCGCGCTCCACTTCTTCAAGGGCGCCCAGCCGTACGGACACGGACAGGGCGCTGCGGCGCGCCAGCACGGCCTCGGCCGCGTCGGCGCCGGCCTTCAGGGCGCGATCGACGACATCGTGGGCGGCATCGAGGGAAAGCGGGGTGTCGGTCATGGGCCGGATATGGCCGAGGGGAGACGCGACTGCAACGCGGGCGGCTTTCCCGCCGCTCAGCGATCAGGCAGATCCCGGACGCGAGGCCGGATGTCGGCGGTCGACGCCATGATCGGAAACACGCCTTTCGGGCGGCTTTTGTGATTTCGGAGCTCTGCACCGCGCTCCTGCAGGAATCGCCGAAAGCGCTTGGTGTTTCTGTAGCCCCAGACCCCGGCATAGAGGTGCCACGGCCAGCGAAAGAGGAGCTGGTAACCCCCGAACAGGCGGTAGACCTCCCCAAGCGTCAGGTACCGGCGCATCTGGCGCAGGCTGACCACGCAGAGCCACGGGCCGTCGGGACGGCCTGTCGATACGCGGAAGGTATGGACATCGAGCGCCATGACCCTCCCTAGCACAGGGACGTCAGCCCGGCGGCAGCAGCCGGTCCTCGGCCTCGCGCAGCAGCAGCGCCCGGCCCTCGTAGCGGACATCGCCGATCCACTGTCTCAGCCGTTCGCAGCGCCTGGCGTCGGGACGGCGGATGCCGTCGGTGCCGTTGCGGCCGAGCGCGCCCATATAGCCAAGCACCCCGTCGAACGGGTCCTGCCGGCCGCGGCTGGCCCCGCTCATCGCGGCCAGTTCCAGCGCCCCCACCATGGCCGCTTCGCTGACGGCCACGGCGTCGATGCGGCAGGAATAGGCATCCGCGATGGCGCGGCCCCAGCGTTCCTCGGCGTCGGCCATCTGCTCGGCGCTGGGACGGCCCGCGAGCTGCATCGCGACCGGTCCGGCCTCGGCGGCCCGGGCATAGCGGATGCGGGGATAGTCGCCGCCGGTGGTGACACAGGCCGACAGGCCCAGACAGGCGGCAAGCGCGACGGCGATGCGACGCATCATGTTCGTCTCCAGGCCCCCGCCCAGAGCCGCAGATCAGCCCGCGACTGCGGCCTTTTTCAGGCCTGGACGAGAGCCAGGGAGGCGACCAGCAACAGCACCGCGGCGATGATCAGGGCCAGCCAGGTCAGGGCCATGCCCAGGACCCGCGGCGCGTTGGGCGGCCGCATCGTCAGGCCGATCGGGTGCACCAGCCGGCCGACGAACAGCATCGCTCCGATGACATGTATCCAGAGGGCCGGGGTCTGCACCAGAGCCAGCAGGATCAGGGCGCCGACGCCGACCGGAATGTACTCCGCCGCATTGCCGAAGCTGCGTGACAGGGCCTGAAGCTGACCGTCCGCGCCGTCACCCATCGAAATCCGGTGCCGCCGCCGGCCCAGCATGACCCGGACGGACAGGGCCACCATCAGCAGGATCAGCAGGCTGGTCCACAGACTGGCGGCCAGAAGCGGCGGCATCACGCCCATCAGTTTTCCCTCGCGATCGGATAGAGCCGATAGCGCTGATCATAGAACGGTGTGCGCTCGTAAAGCCACGCCAGACGCGCATCGCCATCGGCGGCGAACTCCGGATCGGACGCCAGCTTCGCCTCGAACTCGGCCCGCAGCTCGGGGTCGGCCGCCAGCATCTGCTCGCCGAGCGGGGCGATGGCGTAGGCCTCGATGTACTCCACCCGGCTGAAGATTTCGGGGAAGAAGCCCCAGGAGAACAGGCTCTCGACCCCTTGGGGTTCGAGCATCAGCACCACCACGTCGCCCATCGGCTGGTCGGTCGGCACCCGCACCGAACCGGCCGGGAAGGTCCAGGTGCGGGTCTCCACCACCGGCTCGCCCGAGGTCATCTGGACGTGGCCCTCGTTGGCCCGGGTCGCGAAGGTCGCGTCCGGCAGCGTCAGCATTTCGACCTCGACCGCGCGCGGCTCGGTCAGGGTCTCCATCCGCACATTGTGGATGCGCAGTCGCTCGATGATGTCGGCGCGATAGGACGGCACCCAATAGGCCTCGGGCCGCCGCAGGGTCAGGGTCGGGACCGAACCGTAGAAGGGCATGCGCCAAAGCTCGGGATCCGGCTCGCCCAGCCAGCGGATCTCGGTCCGGCCCGAGGCCAGGCTCTCATAGGTCTCGTAGCGGATACCCAGGAAATCCCGCGTCCGGCTCGGCGTCTCCTCGGGCACGAAGTTGGTCGGGATTTCCTCCGGACGCAGGGCCGCGTCGGCCAGCCGCGCTTCGCGCAGCTCCAGCCCCCGGTCAGCCAGCAGCCGCATCGCCGCCTCGATGAACACATAGGTGCCCAGCACCCGCTGCTCGTGGGGCTTGAGGCTATGGTTCTCGATCAGGATGGTCGGCACATGGGCCGCCGAGCCCCAGCCGTTGGAGAACCGCTCGCCGAGGCCGCCGTCCGACAGGCCCGCGCGCGGATTGCGGTCATCGATGGCGAAGACCAGTTCGCCGGGGATATGCCCCTGTTCCGACAGGGCGCCGTCCACGAACGGGCGGAAGGCGGAATCCAGCCACTGGGCCGTCGCCGGGCTGCGGCTCCACACCCCGTCCTCGCCGTTGTAGCCGTAGGTCACGTCATACTGGTAATCGATCCCGTCGGTGACGTGGACGTCCACGTAAAGATCGGGCTGGTAGCGATGGATCAGCCCCATCACCGCCCGCATCTCGGGCTGGTCCAGCTTGAGGAAGTCGCGGTTCAGGTTCTGGTTGGTGGCGGTGTTGCGCCAGCCCTGGATCCGCGGCCCGCGCTGGTTCGGCCGCGAATAGGCGCCCGAGCGCTCATGGCCGTCCACCGACAGGATCGGGATCAGGATCAGGTTCACCCGGTCCAGCAGGTCGTCGCGGCCATAGAAGGCGATGTCGCGCAGGATCATCATGCCGGCGTCCTTGCCGTCGATCTCGCCGGGATGGATGCCGGCCTGGACCAGCAGCACCGGCTTGGACGGATCGAACGTCGCGCCGTCGCGCGAGGCGATCACCGCATAGATCTCGCGCCCCTCCGGCGAGGTCCCGAAGGTTTCGATCCGGATCAGGTCCGAGGCGGCGTCGAGCCTCTGAAACCAGTCGCGCGTCGCCTCGTAGTCGGGCGAGAAGTCGTGCTCCGGGTCCTGCTCGAAGGCCGAGGCCCACGGATCGTCGGCCGGACGCAGCAGCGACCGGCTGGCGCCATCCCACTCCGGCGCGGGCGGTAGGAAGGGGCGATCCCACGGCAGGGCGTTGGCGGGCGGAACTTGGGACATGACGGGACTCGCGATCAGGACGGCCGTGGCGGCGATGGCGTGAAGCAGACGCATGGCGACTTCATTGGCTCTCGGGCCGCGTCTGGCAAGCGGCTTGGATGCCTGGCCCGTAATCGCCCGGCTGCCGGCAAGCCAACCGACGGATCTGGCGCGCCATTCCGGATCTGGACACCCGACTTGTCCCCGTCATGCCCACCGCCCGCATACTGTCGCCACAGACGGTCTTTGACATCGTGACCCCCTCTGGTCCGGCCGGACGACCCGAACGACCCGGACGACTTGGACGGTGTTTTTGGAGTCCGGGTGGTCCGGGGGTCGCGGCCTAGGACGCGGGCGCCTCGCGCACGATGATGTCCCCGTCCTCGCTGACCACAGCGGCCGGGTGCAGCGCCGTCAGGACCGCGATGACCAGATACAGGACCGTGTGCAGCCCGATCGCCGCGCCGAACAGCCAGCGCCGCTTCGTCATCGCCGCCACGCCGACGAGCAGGAGGTAGATCGAGAGGTTGAGCCCGTAGCCCAGCATCAGGGCCAGGCCGTTCTCGCGCGTCCAGTTGGCCATGAGCGCGCCGGCCAGCCCCAACAGGTTCGCGAGGATCAGCAGCAGCAGGACCGCCCGCTTGTTGGCCCAGAAATGCTCGTCCAGCGAGGCCGGATGGTCGCTGTCGTCCGGAAAGATCAGCGAGGCTGCGATGAAATAGACCGTCGCGATGATCAGCCCCGCCACCAGCAGGCCGTAGCTGAACGGCAGGTGCCGGAAGTTGGTCCAGGCCGCATCCCAGAAGGTGGCGATATCCAGCGCCACGAACACCGCCAGAAGCGGCGTCAGCCAGCCGACGGGAACCGTCCTGCGGTGCTTGAACGCTCGCGCCGCCCCGATCGCCAGCGTGCCGACCGACAGGCTGAGCATCAGGCCGTAGAAGCTGAAGAAGAACTCGAACGCCGTCATCCGCCCACCCCCGGCGGCGACCAACCCCCGGCCTCGATCAAGGCGAGCGTCGACCGCGCCACATTCCACAGACTGTAGGCCAGCACGACGACCAGCGCCCCGACCACCACCCGCCGCCACGGGGCGAAGGCCGCCACCGCCGTCCCGGTCACGAAGATACCGACGCCGATCCAGAGCCGCGCCACGCCCAGCGCCGCGAAACCGGCATCGGCCGCCGCCAACGTCGCGAACAGCAGCCCGACGATCGCATTGGCCGCCAGGACGCAGCCGAACACCATCGCCCGGTGGGCCCAGAAGTGTTCGTCCAGATCGATGCGCGTCTCGAC
The DNA here is from genome assembly GCA_946481425.1 of uncultured Brevundimonas sp. Next base: position 13,698 of record CAMLNT010000002.1, on the reverse strand, counting down.
GCCCTCGGCCGTCACGCGCGGGAAGGTGATGCTGGCCGCGACGTAGAAGGTCGCCGCGATCACCAGCCCCAGAACCAGCAGGGCCGGGCTGAACGGCGCGCCCCTGAAGATCACCCAGGCCTGGGTCCAGAAGGTCGCCACATCCACGGCCACGAAGACCGCCAGCATCGGCGTGAGCCAGCCGAACCGCACCCGCTGGCGCTCGTGCAGGACCTGCGCGAACCCGCCGACCAGGGCCGCCACCGACAGGCCCAGCAGCAGGCCGTAGAAGGAGAAGAAGTACTCGAACGCGCTCACTGGAACACCAGATAGGCGGCGACCATGTAGGTCAGGCAGGCGATCAGGATGGCGGCCACCACCTTGCGGCTCTTCACCCAGGCCGCCGCGATCAGCAGGCCGTAGTAGATCGTGTTCAGCCCGCTCCAGATCGCCAGGCTGGCGACGTCCAGCTCGTGCAGCCAGAGCACCTCTTCAACGAAGGCCGGCCCGAACGTCGTCAGGTTCGAGGCGATGACGCAGAACACCACCGCCCGGCGGTGCTCCATGATGTGGTCGTCCAGGCTCTCGGCCTGGCCCTCCTTGGGAAACACCTGGGTCGAGGCGAAATAGTAGAGCAGGGCCGCGATGGCTGCGATGAAGGCCACCTCGAACGTCACCGTCCCGATCGCCCGGTGGCCCCAGGCGCTCAGCCAGTAGGTCAGCAGGTCCAGCAGCAGCACCGCGCCGAACAGGGGACCCACCAGGCCCAGTGGCCGGCGCTTTCTCTCGTCCCAGGCCCGCGAGAACCCTGCCGCGATTTCCGCCACCGCCAGCCCGAGCAGCAGGCCGTAAAAGCCGAACATGAAGTCGAAGGCGTCGGTCATTTCCTCGAGCGGAGCCATGGTGTCAGCCGGGCTGGAAAGTCACGAGGGTCGCCAAGGCCTCCGCGCACAGAAGCGAGAGCCCCACCCTGTGCAGCCAAGGCTGCCGCCAGCGGATAAGGGCCACCGTCACGATCGCCAGCCCGAGAGCCCAGGCCAGTCCGATCAACGGCGGCCTCGCATTGAACATTACGGCATTGGCTCCAAAGCGCATCGCCATGGGGACGAGAACGAGCACGCCAAGCAGAACCCCGGCATGCTTGAGGTAATAGTCTTCCAGGGAGGGCCAATCGCTCGCCGACCGTGGGAACATCCCGACAGCGACAAAAGCCATGGGCAATCCGGCGCCAAGGGCGACGAGGAAGTGCGCCGGCGTTACGGCCATGAGGTCGCGCCCGTCCCAGATGCGAAGCCAGCTCAGCGCAGCCATCAGCAGGATGAGCAGGCCCAGCAGGGGGGTGCATACGCCAATCCGGGTTTCGCCCTGGGAGCGCCAGACGTCAGCGAGGCCGGTGGCCACACTGGTGACGACCATGCCCAGAACCAGGCCATAGAAGGTGAAAAAGAATTCGAACGCGCTCAAACCGGCCCTCCCCGAGCGGTCCACGCTTCAGCCTATTTCCAGATCGGGGTTCCGTCACCCGGCAATCCGAGCCGGGACCACATCTCCGAAACCCGGTCGACCACCTCGGCGTCCATGCGGATTTCCTCGCCCCACTCCCGCCTGGTCTCGGGCTCCCACTTGTCGGTCGCGTCCAGGCCGATCTTGGAGCCCAGGCCGCTCTCCGGCGAGGCGAAGTCGATGTAATCAATCGGGGTGTTCTCGATGACGGTGATGTCGCGGGCCGGGTCCATCTTGGTGGAGATGGCCCACATCACATCCTTCCAGTCGCGGGCGTCCACGTCGTGGTCCACGACGATGATCCACTTGGTGTACATGAACTGCCGAAGGTAGCTCCAGCAGCCCATCATCACGCGTTTGGCGTGGCCCGGATAGGCCTTCTTCATCGAGACCACCGCGATCCGGTAGCTGCATCCCTCGGGCGGCAGCCAGAAGTCGACGATCTCGGGGAACTGCTGCTGCAACAGCGGAATGAAGACCTCGTTCAGGGCCTCGCCCAGCACGCTCGGCTCGTCCGGCGGACGGCCGGTGAAGGTAGTGAGGTAGATCGGCTTCTTCCGCATGGTGATCGCCGTCACCTGGAACACCGGGAAGGTCTCCACCGAGTTGTAATAGCCCGTGTGGTCGCCGTAGGGGCCCTCGGGCGCGTGCTCGTCGAGCAGGACGTGGCCTTCCAGCACGATCTCGGCCTGGGCCGGGACCATCAGGGGCACGGTCTTGCAGGCGACCAGCTCCGCCTTGGCGCCGCGCAGAAGGCCCGCGAACTGATATTCAGACAGGGTGTCCGGCACCGGGGTCACGGCCGCGAGGATCGTTCCCGGATCGGCCCCCAGCACCACGGCGGCCGGCAGGGGCTCGCGCTTACCGGCCTTCCTGTGCCGGGCGTAGTGCTGGGCGCCGCCCCGGTGAGCGAGCCAGCGCATGATGGCCTTGTCACGGCCCAGCACCTGCATCCGGTAGATGCCGAGGTTGAAGTCGTCCTCGCGGGCGTCGGACGGCCCCTTGGTCACGACCAGGCCCCAGGTGATCAGCGGCGCCGGCTCGCCGGGCCAGCAGCCCTGGATCGGCAGGCTCGTCAGGTCGATCTGGTCGCCTTTCAGGACGACCTCCTGCACCGGCGCCGACTTCTGGACCTTGGGCCGCATGGTCATCGCCGTCTGGACCATGGGCAGCATCTCCATGGCCTGGCCCATGTCGCGCGGCGGCGTCGGATTTCTGAGATCCGCAAGGATGTGCCCCACCTCGCGCATCTGGGCGGCCGTGGTCCGGGCCTTCTTGCCGAGCGTGACCCCCATCGCCACCCGCTTCACCGTGCCGAACAGATTGGCCAGGCAGGGGATCGGGCTGATCGAGCCGTCGGGCATGATCGGCTTTTCGAAGATCACGGCCGGCCCGCCGTTCCTCAGCAGCCGGGTCTGGATCTCGGTCATCTCCAGATGGGTGGAGACGGGCTCTGTCACGCGGACGAGTTCGCCCTCCGCTTCGAGCTGTTCGATGAAGTCGCGCAGGGACTTGTAGGCCATGGTTCCGCTTAGGCCGATGAAGGGGTCATGTCACCCTCACCCCCCGACGAAGACCCCGCCGGCTAGGCGTCGTCTGCGGCGGGCGCTGCGCCGGCTGGCGGTAGTTGCCGCATCTGTTCGCGAATGCCCGCGATCTGGGCCGAGAAGTAGGGCGCCTCGCCTTGCTGGCGGAGGTAGGCGTCAAACTCCTCGAGCAAGGCCAGAGCCTCCTCGGGATCGCCACGACGCACCAGTTGAGCGGCCAGGCTACCGCGCACATCGACAAGGCTCGGCACGGCTTCCAGCGCCCGTTCATTGGCGCGGATCGCCCCGTCCAGATCGCCCGTCGCCTCCAGGCTGATCGCATAGCCGGCGTACATATCGTAGGTCGCGACCCCGAGAGACTCGGCGTGGCGATAGAAGGGCACGGCCTCGCGGTGATGACCCGCCCGCGTCCGGGCGATCGCCAGCCTGGCGTTCACCGTGGGATCATCGGGATAGGTCTGCAGATAGCCGTTGTAGTTGGCGGCCGCGCAGTTCCAGTCCTGTTCCGCGAAGCAGCGGTCGCCGTCCGGCAGGCTGGCCCGCTGTGGCGGTGGCGGCGCGTCCGCGGCCCCGTTCTCACAGGCCGACAGGCCGATGGCGAAAGCCAGAATGATCATGCGCCGCATGGATGCCCCCGAATATCCACGGCAGGACTATCATAGGTAGCGTTCCGCTGTCAGCGGTCCCGTGGCTCGGTCGGCACCGATCGGCTGATCACCGGCAAGCGCGAGCCGCGCGCGCCAGGCCTTCGCCGTCAGTAGGCCGGGCGGTCGGACAAGAGCGCCCAGAGCGGCAGGTGCAGGGCCCGGGTCGCTGCGCCGATCTGGACGCTGTCCAGATGAGATCGGCCAGCTTCGGCGCGGCGTTCTTCTTCGGGCGAGAGATCGAGCAGGCGGGCCAGCTCCTCGACCGACAGGCCACGCTGTTCGCGCCAGCGTCTCAGGCGGGCTCCGATGGCGGCGTCGGCTGGATCGACGCCGGGAAATCCCAGCACCTCGCCCATGGGCGTCTCCCGTCCGTTTGCGCCTCTTGCGGGCGCATGGCTGGGACTGTGGGGCCGATCCGGCGGAGGATCAAGCGGCCAGCCAGTCGAAGATCTCGTCCCAGAGCGGCTCCATGCCGCGCCGGAACGCTCCCTCGTGGCCGATGCGTTTCACGCCATAGTCCGATGCCTGGCGCAGGATGATCTCGGCAGGAGCGTTGGGATAGACCCGGAGCAGTGCCGGCGCGGTTCGGGGGTTGGCGATCGGATCGTCAGCGAAGATCCAGGAGCGGATCGGGGCGGTGACGGCCTCGTAGTGGTGGGGCCGTAGCGTGGTCTGAAGCTCGTCGCGGAAATAGGCCCGCTTCAGGCACCAGCGCTTCCAGGTCTCGAAGACGCCGCGCGGGAGGTCGGTCCCGGCCCACAGCCCGCCGCCCTTCACATAGCCGTGGCGGGCGAGGCTGAGCGGGCCGAAGCCGAACCAGAAGAAGAGCTCGAGCGGATTGTAGGTCCGGTGGTGAAGGCCCCAGTAGCCGGCGCCGACCGAGACGAAGGCGTTCCTCTCTATCCGGTCCTGGTTGGGCATAAAGCCGAGGAAGTGCCCGCCAACGCTGTGGCCGACGTGGACGACCGGCAGGCCCGGAGCGGCCTCAATCACGGCGTCGAGGGCGGCGGGCATGTCGAGCCGGCCCCAGTCGGGATAGTCCATCCCAAGCGCCGCCAGATCGTCCGGCCGGGACCCGGCGATGCCGCGATAGTCATAGGTCAGGACCGCCGCCCCCCGGCCGGCGAGGTGGCGGGCGAAGCGCTCGTAGAAGCCCTTGGGAAAGCCGGTCCCCGACGAGACCAGCACCGCAAGGGTCGGCTCGGGATGGGCGATCAGCCGCATCGACAGCGGATAGCCGTCGTCGGCCGGCCGGGTCAGATCCTGCACGCGAAGCTCGGCCATCAGGTCCGTCCTGTTTGCGAACGGACCGTGATCGCGTGACGTGGCGTCAGGCAAGTCTCAATCGGCGCCGATCTCCGGATGAGCCTTCGACAGGCGCCTGGGCGCCGCGTGGCGCCAGCGGCGGGCGAGCATGGTCCCGAGCCAGATTGGATCGACCGAGGCCAGACGGGCGAGGACGATCGGATAGTCGCGGTAGTGGTCGGTGAAGTGGAAGGTCTCCGGATCCATCTCGATCAGGAGTTCGCGTTCGTCGAGGCTGGTCAGGTGGACCACGACGCTGTCGTCCAGATGCGGACGCAGCCAGGTGAAGAACTTGCCGTGGACCTTGAAAGACGGCTCCCCGTAGGAGGTCGACCGCTCGACCTCAGGGAAGGACAGGATCAGGGCCTCGGCTTCTTCCCTCGTCATCACCAGGCCAGCGCCAGCCCGTCCTTTCGCATTTCGGTGGCGGCCCCGTAGGTCCAGCCGCCGTCGGCGTTGATCTGGCGCACAACGTTCTGATAGCCGCCGAAGCCGCCGTCGGGAGCGCCCAGCGTCCAACCCATGGCCTCGAGACCGCGGCGCGTTTCGGCAGGGACGCCCGATTCCAGATGCAGCACGCCGACGCCCTCGGCTGGCTGACCGGTCGGCTCGGACGAGCCGTAGTGCTGCCAGCGCGGCGCGTCGCCGGCCTCCTGGGGTCCCAGACCATAGTCGGTCATGTTGATGACGATCTGGGCCTGGCCCTGCGGCTGCATCCCGCCGCCCATGACGCCGAAGGCCATCCACGGGTGGCCGTCCTTGCAGGCGAAGCCCGGGATGATGGTGTGGAAGGGCCGCTTGCCGGGCTGATAGAGGTTCGGGTGGCCGTCGTTCAGATTGAACAGCTCGCCCCGGTCCTGGAACATGAAACCGAGCGTGGAGCCGTCCGGGCCGTCGGGCACGAGGCCCGAGCCCATGCCGCGGTAGTTGGACTGGATCCACGAGACCATCATGCCGTCGGCATCGGCGACCGAGAAATAGGTAGTGTCGCCCTGCGTCGGCGCATCGCCCGGGAAGACGCGGTCCATGACGCGGTCGGGGCGGATCAGGGCGGCACGCTGGGCGGCGTATTCCTTGGAGATGAGCCAGTCGACCGGGGTCTGGGCGAAGCGGGCGTCGGCGAACCAGCGGGCGCGATCCTCGAAGGCCAGCCGCTTGGCCTCGGCCTGGTGGTGGATCGAGGCCGCGCTCTGGAAGCCCATGGCCGGCAGGTCGAACTGTTCGGCGATGTTGAGCAGCTGGAGGGTGGACAGGCCCTGGGTATTGGGACCGAGCTGATAGACCTCGACGCCGCGATAGGTGGACATCAGAGGCTCGACCCACTCGGTCTGGTGGGCCGCGAGATCGGCGCGGGTCATCCAGCCGCCGATGCGGCGGAAATAGCTCTCGATATGGTCGGCGATCGGGCCGTCGTAATAGGCGTCGCGGCCGCCCTGGGCGATCATCCGGTAGGTCCGGGCCAGGTCGGGGTTGCGGAACATCTCGCCTTCGTGAGGCGTGCGGCCGCCGGGCATGAAGACGCGCCGGGCGTTCTCGGTCTCCTCGACGCCCGCATTGGGCCGCAGGAAGTTCGCCATGTTCCGTTCGAGGTAGAAGGCGATGACCTGGGGCACGGGGACCCCGCGGTCGCACAGCTCGGCGACCGGCATCAGGACGTCTGCCCAGGGCAGCTTGCCGTAGCGCTGGTGCGCGCTCCACCACGCGTCGACGGTGCCGGGGACGTTGACGGTGACGGCCCCGTAGCGTGGCAGATAACCGTCGACCGCGCGGCTCCGCGCCGTCTCCAGCGACAGGCCCATCGGGGAGTTGCCCGAGCCGTTGAAGCCGACGACGCGGCGCTGGGCGGGGTCCCACAGAAGGCCGAAGGCGTCGCCGCCGATGCCGTTGGCGACGGGTTCGAGGAAACCCAGGGCCGCGTTGATGGCGATGGCCGCGTCGATCGCCGAGCCGCCTCGGCGCAGGGTGTCGATGCCGATCAGGGTGGCGATCGGGTGGGCGGTCGCGGCGGCCCCCTGCGAACCCCAGACGGTCGAGCGTCCCGCGAAACGCTCGCCCACGATCCGGTCGCCGGGACCGACGCCGGGATACTGCTGGGCGAGGGCCGAGCCGGCTGTCAGCCCCATCGGCAGGGCGGCGAGAAAGGTGCGTCTACGCATGGCGGTCCCTTCGAATGGAGGGGGTCATAGAGACCGCTCGCAGCGGCTCATGCAAGGTTGGACCCATGCGGGGTGACCACGGTGAAACACCCTGCCAAACCGTGCCAACCCTGCCACGGCCATTGATTTGTGGTGGGTTTTTCGCCGCAACGGCGGAATGTCGGCCAGATTATGCGAAATTGGCCCGGCATTCTGAGGGCCATGGGCCGCCATCGGAGAGGGTGTCGCGACGATCATGCCCGCATTGTAGGTCGCCCGCCGCGAGCGGGGATAAATCAGTTCAAATCCGCCTTGCGACGCGGCGACAAGGCCGCTGGAAGTGGCGCGCAGGGCACGCCGTCGGCGGCCAGCGACCGGACCTCGGCGGGCGTGGCCTCGCCGTAGATGGAGCGCTTTTCCGAGTCGCCCTCGTGGATGGCGCGGGCCTCGCGGGCGAAGGCGTCACCGACATAATCGAAGTCGGATTCGATCTTCCGGCGGATGGCCGAGGCCGCCTCCATGACCATGTCGCGAGGGGCGCTGCCAGGTCGGGCGTCAGAGGTCCGGACGGCCGGCGCCATGATCTGTTTTGCGACCCGGCGCGAGGCGCAGAAGGGGCACTCGATCGCCCCTGACGCCGACTGGGCGTCATAGTCGCCGGACGAGCCGAACCAGGCCTCGAAAGCATGATCCTTCTCGCATTGGAGCGCGTAACGGATCATGGCGCTGTCCCCGGGGCGGCGAAGGCGCGGTCGTGGGTCAGGGCCGGGATGGCGGCGCGTGCGCGCGACACCGCCTCAAGGTCCAGATCGGCGAACAGCACGCCGGGTTCGTCATGGTCGAGGACCGCGATCACCTTGCCCCACGGATCGACCACCATGGACCGGCCCCAGGTGGCCCGGCCGTCTTCATGGCTTCCGCCCTGGGCCGGGGCGAGGATGAAGGCGCCGGTCTCGATGGCGCGGGCGCGCAGCAGAGTTTCCCAGTGGGCCTCCCCGGTCGGGCGGGTGAAGGCGGCGGGGACGGTAATCAGCCCTGCCCCGGCCTGGGCCAACGCCCGGAAAAGCTGGGGGAAGCGAATATCGTAGCACACTGTCAAACCGATCCGGCCCCAGGGAGTCTCGACGACCACCGCCCGGTCGCCTGGCCGCACCCCGGCGGATTCGCGGTAGCGTTCGCCGTTGGGCAGGTCGACGTCAAAGACGTGCAGCTTGTCGTAGGTGGATTCAACCGCGCCGCGACCGTTGATCAACATGGATCGGTTGGCGGCGCGGGCGTCGGAAAGGTCTTCGGAGCGCACCATGGCCGAGCCGAGGACGACCCAGACATCGTTCTCGCCCGCAAAGGCGCGGACACCCTGGACTACCGCGTCCTCCCCGGCGTCCGCCAGGATGGCCGCCTTTTTCTCCGGCCGCTTCTCCATGAAGTTGGAGGCCTCGGGCGTCAGGATCAACTCAGCCCCGCCTGCCGCCGCCTCGGCCAGAAGCGGCTGGAGATGGGCGAGCGCCGCCTCGGGCGTCGCCGGGGTGCGGGTCTGGATCAGGGCGACGCGCAGGGTCGGCATGGGTCAGGCGGCCAGAAGGGCGTCCAGCTTGCCGGCGGCCTCAAGCGCGTGGAGGTCGTCGCAGCCGCCGACGTGGTGATCGCCGATGAAGATCTGCGGATAGGTCATGCGGCCCGAGCGCTGGCGCATCTCCTCGCGCAGATCCGGATCCATCGAGGCGACGATCTCTTCGTAATCGACGCCCTTGCGCGCCAGCAGGGCCTCGGCGCGCGCGCAGTAGGGACAGAACGGCTTGGTGTAGATGACGACCTTGGGCAAGGCGCGGGCTCCTTTCGATGACGCCTAGATAATGCGTCAGCGTCGGTTGCGCACCCGTGCGATGACAGCGAGGTCCACAGATCGGGCGCCGGCGGCGAGCAGGGCCCTGGCGCAGGCGTCGGCGGTGGCTCCGGTCGTCAGGACGTCATCCACCAGCATGAGGCGGCGGCCGCGGACCTGTTTCTCCATCGCCGTCGGCACCGCGAAGGCGGATTTCACATTGAGCCTCCGGCCGCGCGCGGACTTGCCCCCCTGGGTCGGGGTGCGCTGGGTGCGGATCAGGGCGTCCGGCAGATAGGCGCGGCCCGAGGCGCGCGCGAGCGGTCGGGCGACCTCGGCGGCCTGGTTGGCGCGTCGGACGAGCAGCCGGGTCCAGTGAAGGGGCACCGGTACGATGGCGTCGGCGTCAGCCAGGAGGGGCGCCGCCGCCCGCGTCAGCCAGCGGGTGAAAAGCGGGGCGTACTCCAGCCGATCGGCGTGCTTGAGCTGGAGGATCAGGTCGCGCGAGCCCTCGTCATAGACGCAGGCGGCGCGGGCGCGGCGGAAGACATGGGGTTCGGCCTGGCAGGGCGCGCAGCGATCATGGCCGAGCGGGCCGGAATCGTGCTCGAAGGCCGCGCCACAGCCGTCGCAGACGGGATCCTCCAGAAAGACCACCCGCGTCCAGACGTCTTCGGAAAGGCCGGACTGTTGCGGCCTGGGCCCGCCGTCGAAGGCGACCGGCGGCATGACGATGTCGAGCAGGCCGCGCGTCAGGCCCCGAAGGCGCGGGCCGGGTTTCAATCGCTCGAGCAAACGGCCATCTATGCCGTCCATGGACGCCCCTCCCCGCCTGTTTGACTGGTCCCTGCGCCGCGCCCGCCTGGAGCGGTCAATGCGGATGCACCACGACGCCGCCTTCCTGCGCCGCCGGGCCGCGGAAGACGCGGCGACGACCCTGGCGGGCATTGTGCGCGAGTTTCCCGTGGGAGTCGATCTCACCGCGCGCGATCGGATGTTCGAACGGGCGCTGGCGGAGGCCGGCGCGGTGGAGCGCGTCGGGCGGCTGGTGCGGTTGGATCAGGCCGGCGATGGCCTGGACGGTCTGCAGGATCACGAAATCCCGGACCTTGATGCGGCCTCGGCAGACCTGATTGTCAGTGTCCTGTCATTGCACTGGACCAACGACCTGCCCGGGGCCCTGAGCCAGATCCGCCGGGCTCTCCGGCCCGATGGCCTGTTCATCGGCAGCCTGTTCGGCGGCTCGAGCCTCCGGGAGCTGCGCTGGGCGCTGGGCCAGGCGGAACTCGAGCTGACCGGAGGCCAGACGGCGCGCGTGTCGCCCTTCGCGGACGCCTTCGACGGCGCCGGCCTGTTGCAGCGGGCGGGGTTCGCCCTGCCGGTGTCGGACATCGACCGGCTGACGGTGACCTACGCCGATCCTTTCAGCCTGATCCGCGACCTCAGGGCCATGGGCGAGACGGCCCTGTTCACCGAGCGGGCGCGGCCCCTCACCCGGGCCATCGTGGCGCGCATGGCCCAGCTGTACGCCGAACGATACGCGAACGCGGACGGCCGCATCCCGGCGACCTTCGAGATCGTCACCCTGTCGGGCTGGGCGCCCCATCCGGACCAGCAGAAGCCGCTCCGGCCCGGTTCGGCCAAGGCGCGGCTGTCCGACGCCCTCGGCGTCGAGGAAGGCAAGCTGCCCTGACCTTCGTCGGGCTGGCGGTCCCGGGCCCTAGCTGTCACCAGACTGGCGCGCGACGCTCGCGAGCTGCTCGGCCCAGTAGGCGGCGCCTTCGCGCGGCTTGAACAGGGTGCGAGGCGCGCCGTCGCGCGTGGCGACCGCAAAGGTGTTGGACGGCGCATGATAATAGAGGGTGTCGCCGTTGCGACGCTGGGCCGTTTCCGTACCGGCCGGCGGATTGGTGATGAAGGCGTGCGCCTGCTGGACATAGGCGTCGACGGTCGCCGCGCCGAAGTCGGCGCCGTTGCGGTCAAAGCTGCGCTGTGCCCCCTCCTCAGCCGTCCGGTTGCGAGCCTCGGACCAGACCGGCCGGCCGCGCTCGGCCTCCGGGGCCGACGCCGAGGCGTCGGAAGCCGCTTCGGTCGCCGACGGCGCGCCTGAGGTCCCCGCCGCAGCCTGGACCTCGGCGTCCCTGTCCCGTGTCTCGACCGCAGAGCCGCCGTTGCCGCAGCCACCCGTCATTACCAGAGCGGCCACCGCCGCAAACGTCATCGCCCTCATCGGAGCCTCCCGCCACAGTTGCGGAACGACGCTATACCACCAATCAATGTTCTGGCAATGTTCTTTTTGCGGCCGGGGCCGAACACGCTTAATCGGACAGGGTATCCCGAAGGACCGCCCATGACCGTCGCCATCCGCCTGAAACGCCTGCCGCACGCCGAAGGGCTGGCCCTGCCGGCCTATGAGACGGCGCATTCGGCGGGGATGGATCTGAGGGCGGCGGTGCCCGAGGATCAGCCGGTGACGCTGGCGCCCGGCGGCCGGGCCCTGATCCCGACCGGACTGACGATCGCCCTGCCCGACGACCACGAGGCCCAGGTGAGGCCGCGTTCGGGTCTGGCGCTGAAGTTCGGCATCACCTGCCTGAACAGCCCGGGGACCATCGACGCCGACTACCGCGGCGAGGTCGGAGTCATCCTGGCCAATCTGGGGGCCGAGCCCTTCACCGTGCGGCGCGGCGACCGGATCGCCCAGATGGTCATCGCGCCCGTGACCCGCGGCGCCTTCCAGGAGGTCGACAGCCTGGACGAGACGGTGCGCGGCTCCGGCGGATTCGGCTCGACGGGAGCCGGATAGGCCAAACCGCGTTAGGGTTACTTACGGCCAAGCTGGCCGCGACAGGGAGAGCCCTCTCATGGATATGGTGATCGCGTTCTTCACGGAGCTCTGGGAACTGGCCCAGGCCGGGTTTTCGGGCGTCAATCAGGTGCTGGGTCTGATCATCGCGCTGGTGGCGGCGCTGGCGATGGGGACCTGGCGGGACCTGTGGCGCATGGCGGCCGGATCAGCCGTGGTCCAGGTCATTATCGCGGCGATCCTGCCGATGCTGGACGGCGGCCAGTTCAGCCTGCCCAACGTCATGACCCTGACCTTCTGGATGACGCTGCTGGCGCTGTTCCTAGGCTTTGCGGTCGTGATCGCCCTGTTCTTCTTCGTGAAGTCGCTCTTCATCCGGCCGCGGCACGCCCACGCGCACTAAGGGGTCGGATCAGGCCTGGCGAAAACCCAGCACGTCCTGCATGCCGTAGAGGCCCGGCGGGCGGCCCTTGACCCACAGGCCAGCCAGGACCGCGCCGCGGGCGAACAGGGCGCGGTCGCGCGCCGAGTGCGACAGGGTCAGGATTTCGTCCTGGGCGGCGAAGATCACCTGGTGCTCGCCGACGATTCCGCCGGCGCGGATAGCGGAAAAGCCGATCTCGCCGACCGGGCGCTCGTCGCCAATGCCTTCGCGGATGCGGCCGCGCACCTCTGACAGGTCATGGCCCCGGCCGTCGGCGGCGGCCTCGCCCAGCATCAGGGCGGTGCCTGACGGGGCGTCCTTCTTCATGCGGTGGTGGGCCTCGACGACCTCGATGTCCCAGTCGGCGGCCGGCAGACGGCGCGCGGCCTGGGATACCAGACCGATCAGCATATTCACGCCGAGCGAGAAATTGCCGGATTTTACGATGGCCACGGATTCCGAGGCCTTGAGGATGGCCGTGTCCTGTTCGGGCGAGAAGCCGGTCGCGCCGATGACCAGGGCCGGGCCGCCCGTCCGGGCGCAGCGCTCGGCCAGTTCGACCGAAGCCGCCGGTTCGGTGAAGTCGATGACCACGTCGCAGACCGACAGGTCGGGGTGATCGGTCCGGTCGAACCGGGCGGCGACGACGACGTCCGAGCGTGTGTCGAGCACGTCGGAAACAGCGCGGCCCATGCGACCGCGCGCGCCCGCCAGACCGATGTGAACCAGCCCCGCCATCAGCCCCCGACGCCCCTTAGGTATTCATCGACTGGAAGAAGTCGCCGTTGTTCTTGGACTGGCGCAGCTTGTCGAGCAGGAACTCGATCGCGTCCTGCGGGCCCATCGGGTTGAGGATCCGGCGCAGGACATAGGTCTTGGTCAGCTGGTCCTTCGGCGTGATCAGGTCTTCCTTGCGGGTGCCCGACTTCAGCACGTCGATGGCCGGGAAGATGCGCTTGTCGGCCACCTTGCGGTCCAGGACGATTTCCGAGTTACCGGTGCCCTTGAACTCTTCGAAGATGACCTCGTCCATGCGCGAGCCGGTGTCGATCAGGGCGGTGGCGATGATCGTCAGCGAACCGCCTTCCTCGATGTTGCGCGCCGCGCCGAAGAAGCGCTTGGGCCGCTGCAGGGCGTTGGCGTCGACGCCGCCGGTCAGGACCTTGCCCGAGGACGGAACGGTCGCATTGTAGGCGCGGCCCAGACGCGTGACCGAGTCCAGCAGGATCACCACGTCCTTCTTGTGCTCGACCAGGCGCTTGGCCTTTTCGATGACCATTTCGGCCACCGCCACGTGACGGGTCGAGGGCTCGTCGAAGGTGGAGGCCACGACCTCACCCTTCACGGTGCGCTGCATGTCGGTGACTTCCTCCGGCCGCTCGTCGATGAGCAGGACCATGAGGAAGACCTCGGGGTGGTTGGCCTCGATCGACTTGGCGATGTTCTGCAGCATGACGGTCTTGCCGACGCGCGGCGGGGCGACGATCAGGCAGCGCTGGCCCTTGCCGAGCGGCGCCACGATGTCGATGA
>CAMLNT010000001.1 GCA_946481425.1 uncultured Brevundimonas sp. | reverse complement strand
CGGCCGGGCGACGAGCCCTTCCAGCTCAAGGAAGGGGACAGCATCGTCGACTGGATGCGCGAGGTCGAGGGCAAGGAAATCCCTACTGCCGCCAACCAACGCGCCAAGGCCAAAAAGGCGACCGGCGACACGAAGCGGGAGAACGCCCCGCTGAACAAGCCGGACGACACCAAGGACGACGGCACCCTGCCCGCGCCGGGCGGCGACCTCGCCTAAGACCTGACCGCTCCCTAGGGGCACCAGAGCCGGGGGCCTCGCCGCTCCCGGCTCTTTTTCTTGAGGACTGCTCGTGACCGACGCCGTGTCCATCTGCAATCTGGCCTTGTCGCACCTCGGCGACGACGCCACGGTGTCGAGCATCGACCCGCCTGAAGGCAGCGCCCAGGCCGAACATTGCGCGGCCTTCTACCCCATCGCCAGGGACGCGCTGCTGGAGAGCCACCCCTGGAACTTCGCGCTGCGCCGGATCGCGCCCGCGCTTCTGGAGGAACAACCGTCCGCTCAGTGGGGCTACGCCTACGCGCTCCCGAGCGACGCGATCCAGGTGTTCGCGATCCAGGACCCGAACGCCGACAGCGACGTCCTGACGCCCCGGTTCGGGAACTCCGTCTTCACGTCGGACCAGGAGTTCGGCACCACGTCCGCCGCCCAGGATTTCGAGATTGAGAGCTTGGCGGACGGGACCCGGGTCCTCTACACGAACCAGGTCGACGCCCTGATCCGCTACACGGTTCCGGTCACGGACACGACGCGGTTCTCGCCGCTGTTCCGCCTGGCGCTGTCGTACATGCTGGCCAGCTTCCTCGCGGGCCCGGTCCTCAAAGGGGAGACCGGCCGAACGGTGTCGGCCCAGATGCTCCAGCAGTACCGGATCACGGTCGAACCCGCCATGCGCTCGAACGCCCGGCAGCGGCGTTCCAATCAGTTCCGCGACCAGCACGTCGCGCCCTGGATGGTGAACCGCTGATGGGGGCCAACATCCGCACCTACGCCCGGTCGTTCGCCGGGGGCGAAATCACCCCGGAGATGTTCGGCCGCCTGGACGATGTCCGGTTTCAGACCGGGCTCGCGACCTGCCGGAACTTCGTCGTTCTGCCCCACGGCCCGGTGGCCAACCGGCCCGGGTTCGAGTTCGTGCGCGAGGTCAAGGACAGCTCGAAACAGGTCCGGCTCCTGCCGTTCGTCTTCAGCGCCACACAGACCGTCGTCATCGAGATGGGCGAAGGCTACTTCCGGTTCCACAGCCAAGGCGGCACCGTGCTCGACGGAGGCGTTCCGTACGAAATCGCGAACCCCTACAGCGAAGACGACCTGTTTGAGATAAAGTTCGTCCAGTCGGCCGACGTGCTGACCCTCGTCCATCCCTCCTACGCTGTGCGAGAGCTGCGCCGCCTGGGCGCGACCAACTGGCAGCTCGCCACCCCGACTTTCGGGGCGGGGATCGCCGCGCCTGGCGGCCTGAACGTCGTCGCTACGACGGCCGGCGCGTCTTACCTGCGCAACTACGCCTACGTCGTGACCTCGGTGCAGGATGGAGCCGAGAGCGCGGCGTCGGCCCCGGACACCGCGTCGAACAACCTCGACGCCACCGACACCTACAATACGGTTTCCTGGTCCGCGGTCGCCGGGGCCGACGAGTACCGCGTCTACCGTCAGGCGGGAGGTCTCTACTACCTTATCGCGGTTACGACGTCGTTGAGCGTCATCGATGACAACCTGCCTTACAACGGCGGGATCACGCCGCCGACGGCGTCGGACCCGTTCTCGGGATCGAACTACCCGGGCGCGGTGACGTACTTCGAGCAGCGCAAGGTGTTCGCCGGCTCGAACGCGCAGCCCCAGAACGTCTGGACCACGCGCACGGGTTCCGAGACGAACTTCGACTACGCGATCCCGCCTGTCGACACCGACAGCATCCAGTTCCGGATCGCCGCGCGCGAGTACAACCAGATCGTCCACCTGGTCCCGCTCCAGGACATGATTATCCTGACCCAGGCGGGCGAGTGGCGGCTGACCTCGGCCTCGGGCGGGGCGCTGACCCCGGACACCTACGCCATCCGGCCGCAGTCGTATGTCGGCGCGGGCCACGCCACGCCGATCACCACCGGCTCGAACCTGATCTTCGCCGACGTCGGGGGCCATGTCCGCGAGATGGCCTATCTGGAGCAGGCGGGCGGCTACCTGACGGGCGACATCTCGATCCGCGCGCCACACCTGTTCGACAGCTACGACATCGTCGACACGGCAGTCACCAAGAACCCCTACCCGATCCTGTGGTTCGTCAGCACGTCCGGCCGCCTGCTCGGTCTGACCTACATCCCGGAGCAGCAGGTTGCGGGCTGGCACTGGCACGACACGGGCGTCAGCGAGGACGAAGACGGGAACGTCGTCACACAGCACTACTTCGAGAGCGTGGCCGCGGTCCGGGAGCCGGGCATGGACGCGCTGTACGTCGTCGTTCGCCGCGAGATAAACGGCAGCTCGGTCCGCTACATCGAGCGGATGCACACCCGCGAGTTCGACGAAGGGGCGGACGCTTTCTTCGTGGACGCGGGCGTCTGGTACGAAGGCGCGGCCATCGACGAAGTGACCGGGGGCCTGGAGCACCTGGAAGGCGAAACGGTCTCGATCCTTGCTGACGGAGCGGTGTGCCCGCCCCAGGTCGTCATCGACGGGGGTCTGCCCGAAGCTCTGCCGGCCGAGGCGTCGAAGATCGTGATTGGTCTGCCGATCCTGGCCGATCTGAAGACCTTGCCCTTCGCCGCCGAGATGCAGGGCATGGGCCAGGGCCGCCCGAAGAATGTCAACGAGGTCTGGCTTCGCGTCTTCCGGTCCTCGGGCGTGTTCGCGGGCCCCAGCATCGCCAAGCTGACCGAGTTCAAGCAGAGGACTACCGAGCCTTATGGCTCGCCTCCGTCTCTGAAGACGGACGAAATCAGCCTGAAGGTGTCGCCGAGCTGGGGCAACGACGGCCAGCTCGTCGTCCGCCAGAGTGATCCTCTTCCGTTGACGGTGCTGTCGATGTCCCTGGAGATGAGCGTTGCCGGTTGACATCCGGTTCGCGACGGCGTCTGACGCCTCGGCGCTCGAACCTTGGCTGCGCGGCCGGGACTTCGATGAGCTGGTCGCGGTCGGCGGGCCGGATGTAGAGCGACAGCTTGTCGGGCTGGTTGAGCGCTCTCATGGACGGCTTGGGCAGCAGGGGTTCGCGGCGGTGGAGAACGGCCGGGTGCTGGCCTTGTTCGGGTTCCTGCCGGTGACGGCGTTGTCCGAAACCGCGGTCGCGTGGATGGTGGCCCGAGACGAGGTCGAACGGCACGTTGGTATGCTTCACCGGACGGCCAAGGCCTACTGTGCCGTCACCTTGCGCGAGTACCCGCTGCTGTTCAACTATGTCGACGCTCGCAACACGCCGAGCATTCGCTGGCTGAAGCGCATCGGGTTCACGCTAGGGCCGGCAGAAGCCTTCGGGGCGTCAGGTCTGCCCTTCCACAGGTTCGAGATGCGAGGCGCGGATGTGCGGTAACCCGATGGTGGCGATGGCCTTGCAAGGGGCCGGTGCCGGCGTGAGCGCCGTCGGGGCGTACGGGGAAGCCGCGTCCAAAAAGAGCAGCCTGAACTACCAGGCGCAGATGTCCGATTTGAACGCCGTCTACGCTGAGCGGCGAGCGCAGATCGCGACGGACCAAGGCGCGCTCGAAGCGGGCGAAATCGAGAAGTCGGGGGCCCGCACCAAGGCGACGGCGAAGGCGACCCTGGCGTCCCGGGGCATCGCGCTGGACGAAGGCACCGCGCTCGCGATCCAGACCGGTATCGACGTCGTCACCGCTGAAGACGCGCAGCAGGCCAGGGTGAACGCCGTGCGCGCCGCCTGGGGCCACCGCGCCGACGCCGTGAACTCGCGCAACGAGGCGTTGATGGGCCGGGCCACGGCCAAAGGCATCAACCCGACGATGGCCGCCTACACGAGTCTGTTGGGGAGCGCTACGTCGATGGCCGAGAGCCACTACGCCGTTAAGCGCGCAGGCGGTTACAGCAGGGCGGGCCGGTAATGGCGCGGCTTACTATTGACCGCCGTGTCGCCCCGGGCCAGGCTCCGGGCCAGGTCGCCGCGCCCACCAGCAGCGCCGGGGCCATTGCCGGCCAACAGCTCCAGCAGCTCGGCGGCGCTATGGAACGCGCCGGATCGGCGGCGACGCGTCTCTACGTCGCGGAGCTGGAACGCGAGAATGAGACCCGGGTCAACGAGGCGTTGAACGCCGCCCAGGCCGAGGCCCTGCGGCAGCAGACCGAATACACCGACCTGCGCGGCGAAGCCGCCCTGCGCGTCGGGGACAACGAAGAACCGGTCGACGTCGTCTACAGCCGGAACTTCGGGCAGGCGACCACCCGCATCGCTGAAGAGATGAACCTGACCGAGGTTCAGCGCGAGCGCTACCAGCGCGAAGTCGCTCCGCTTGCGCTTCGGTTCCGGGCTCAGGCCACCGACCATTTCATGCGGCAGCGCGACGCGCACGCCGAGAACGTCTACACCTCGGGCATCGAAATCGAGAGCGAGGCGATCCAGGCCGCGCCGAGCGATCCCGAGGTCTGGGGCCGCAGCCGGGACCGCATCCTCGCGCTGACCGCGGCGCGCGGCCGGGAACTCGGATGGACCGTCGAACACACGGCCCAGGTCACGCTGGAGCATACGGGCGACGCGCTGCTGGCTTCGATCACGGCGATGGCCGATGAAGACCCGAGGGGTGCGCAAGACCTGATTGACCGGCACCTGGCCGACATGACGCCGTCCCAGGCCGCCGCCGCGCGCAACGCCACCGCGGGCGGCATCGCGCAGCAGGAGGCCGCCGCCTTCGTCGCGAACCTGACCACCGAGGGTGCGCCGCCCCCGCCGCCCGGCCAACCGGGCGCGCGGTTCCAGATGCCCTTGCCGGGCGTCACGCTGCCGGGCCCCGGCGACCGGGACTACGGATCGCGCACCTCATTCCGCACGGCGAACGGTCAGCAGGCGTCGAGCAACCATGACGGCGTCGACCTGGCCGCGCCTGCGGGAACCCCGGTCCGGTCCGTGGGCGCGGGGCGCGTGGTGCGCGCCGGTCCCAACGGGGGCTATGGGAACTTCGTCGAGGTCGACTACGGCGGCGGGGTCGTCGTGGGTTATGCGCACCTCCAGGACTTCAACGTCTCGGTCGGCGACACGCTCGCTCCGGGACAGACCCTCGGGCGGGTCGGGTCGACCGGGAACTCGACGGGGCCGCATCTGCACGTCCGCGCGCGGCGCGACGGCCAGAGCGTCGACCCGGCTACCCTCTTCAACGAGGACCGGGTGCAGGCGGCCGAGGAGCGCCAGGCCTGGGAAGACGCGGAGACACGATCCCGGCCGACCCGGGCCCAGGCGGAACGCGTCGCGGCCGAGCGCTTCGGCGCGAACCCGGTGATGCTCGCCGCGGCGCGCGCCGAAATCGCGCGGACCTACAACATGGCCGAGGCCGAGGAGCGCCAGGCCTGGGAAGACGCGGAGACCGAGGCCTATCGCTGGATCGAGCAGAACAAGACCCAGCCGCCCGCCTCGATCCTGAACCGCCTTCGGCCGGGCCGCCGCGCGACCATCGACAACTACCTCGAAGCCATTACCGCGCCGCCCACCGTTCGCAGCGATCAGGGCTTGCTTCTGACGCTGGCCGCGAACCCGGACCTGCTGGAGCAGATGACGCCCGAGGAAATCGTAGCTCGGTACGGACGCCAGCTCTCGCAAAGCGATCTGCTGTCGGTGGTCGGCGCATCCGGCCGGGCCTCGGCCAAGGCTCGCGAGCTGGCGGGCCGGGCGGACGTGGTGCCGCAAGAAGCTTTCTCGCGGGCCTGGAACCGCGCAACCGACCTGGCGGGCATCGACACGACGCCGGGCGCGGCCGACGACGGCGAAACGCGGCAGCAGATGGCGCAGCTCAACGAGGCCGTTCGTGGTTGGGTCCTTCGCCGCCAACGCGAGACCGGCCGCCAGCTCACCGACGATGAAATCTACAGCGAGGTCCAGGGCCGGATTTCGCAGCTCTCGTGGTCGAACCCGGGCGCGCTGTTCCGCGCGCCGGCCACGGGCGTAGCCACGTCGTACGACGCCATGCGCCCGCAAGACCGCGAGCGGATGCGCGGTTTCCTGGTCAACCGTGGGAACGCCCGCCCTACGGAAGCCCAGATTTATCAGGAATACCTGAACAAGCGCATCCTGGGCTACTAGGCAAACATGGCGATCTTCGACCAAGACGACCCGTACGCGGAGCTGGAACGCTCCCGAGCCCGCCTGGGCCAAGCCCTTCGGACCGGGGTCACGTCGGACCCGGATGCGTTGGCGCGGGACCGCGCCGAAGCCGCGCGCCGGGGAATGTCGGTCGTCACCTACCGCGCCGCCCGGGAAGCGGGTCTGCCTCTCGCGCCGCCGCAATGGGAAGCGCTGCCTCAGAACAACCCGAACCTGGCCGCCTTCCTCTCGCGGCCTGAGAACGCCGCCGTCGCCCACGATGACATCGAGACGATGGGCACCGTCGAGCGGCTGTTCGCGCGGGCGGGCGAGCGCACCGTCCGGCTCGGTAAGGGGCTCGGTCGCGCGCTCTTCACTATAGTCGACGCGCCGGCCGATCTTCTGGCGCGGGGGACCGAAGCTCTAGGCCTCCCGTCCATGGTTGAGTTCGGCGAGGACGGCGTCCGGCTTCGTCGAGCTACGGAAGCAGATTACGCAAGCCCCGTCGGCGGTAGCGTGACGGAACGTTTGCTCGATACGCGCAACATGCGGACTATCGCCCCTGGTACGAGCTGGGACGAGGTCAAGCAACGCCCTTTGATGAACTTCCTCCCGTTCGCGCTTGAGGAAGGCCTGGTATCGACGGCCGACATGGCGCTCGCCTTGGCCAATCTTCCAGGCTACATCGCGTCACGAACGGGTGAAATCGGTCAAACCCGAGCTGAGAACGACACCCGCGAGAACGCCACCGTGGCCGATCTGGTCGCGGCGCTGCCGCCTGCCGCCGCGTCCGCGCTGCTGGAACGGCTCGGCACCCGTGGGATCGTGGGCCTGGATGACACGGTACGTGGCGGCCTACGAGGCGTGCCGGCCGCCGCGGCGCGGGCCGGTATCCGCGAGGGCGCGACCGAGGCGGCGCAGAGCTTCGTCGAATACACGGGCGGCACTCTCGGGACCGAGACGGGCTTCGACATCGGCGAAGCGGTAGACCAAACCCTCGCGGGCGTGGTCGCGGGCACCCCGTTCGGTGCCGCGGTGCGCGGGGCCACGGGCACGGCCGAAGTTGCGGCCGAGCGGTTCGGAGGACGTCGGGACGCGGCGGCCGAAGCCGAACAGACCACCCGAACCCTGGAGCAGCTCGCTCGGCTGTCCGAGGCCTCGCGTCTGCGCGAGCGCGATCCGGCCACCTTCCGCGAGTTCGTCGACACGTTGACGGACGGCACGTCGGTCGAGAACGTCTATGTGGACGCCCAGACCCTCGCCCAGAGCGCGGTCGAGGCGAACGTGAACCTGGATACCGTGCCAGGGTTGGCCGAGCAGCTCCCCGAAGCGCTGGCCACGGGCGGCGACGTCCGCATCGCCACCGCTGATTTCGCCGCCTACGTCGCGGGCACCGAACTCGAAGCGCCGCTGCTTCCGCACCTACGCACCGATCCGTTCGCGATGACCCAGGCCGAGGCCAAGGACTTCGTCGAGACGCAAGGCGAGCAGCTCCAGGCCGAAGTCGAGCGCGCGGTAGCGGCCGGCGTCGCGGACAGCACGATGCGCTCGTCGATGGACACGGTGCGCGAGCGGATCACCGCAGACCTCAACGGTGTCGGCCGGTTCACCGCCGACGTCAACAAAGCCTACGCCTCGGTCGTGGCTAGCTTCTACGCGGTGCAAGGTTCACGGCTGGGCCTGACCGCGGAGCAGATGGCCGAGCGGTATCCGCTCAGGTTCATCGCTGAGCTGCCGGGGGCGCGCGAAGGCGGGGCGGTGCTGGAGCAGGACGGCACGGTCGAACTCGTGCATTTCGGCCGGGCTCCCGGATTGAGCCGTTCTGACCCTTCCCTCTGGGGGGCGAGCAGGGCCACCAGCGCTGCGGAAAGGGCCCGCAAAGGCCGAGCCCCGGACCGCACATACTTCTACGATGCCAGCATTCGCAGCCGTCCTGAACGTGCTGTCGGAATGCTATCGCCTTTCGAGTACCGCGCCCAGGTTCCGGCGTCACGGTTGTATGACTTCGACGCTGACCCGCTCGGCCTGAAGCCGGAAGGGCCTATGACCACCGACGCCGCGGTCGATTTCGAGAACGCGGTGAAAGAGCGGGGCTTCCTGGGCTATCGCTTTGGCTCGGTGGTCTCGGGCGCGGTGGCCTTGTTCGAGCCTGTAGAGCTTCGCCAGGTAGGGCCCCTTCGCACCGCCGAAGACGCGCAGGCTCTGGACGCTCGTATGCGCGAGATGGCGCAGGCGGACCGTCGTGAACGCCTGGCGCAGGCGGGTCCCGAGGAGATGGTGCCCACCCGGGACCCGGAAGAGTTCCGGGACGCCGCTCTAGACGAACTGTTCTCTGTTCGAGTGTCGGATCGTTTTGCTCCTGAGAACATCGAGCGCTTGCTGGAGTTTAGCGATTGGGCTGTACTGACGGCTGAAAACCCACAGGGGCAACAGGCTACGGCGGAAGCCAATGCACGCGCGCAAGCCCGCCTGGCGGAGGACCTTCGCGCCCTCGGCGTCGACTTCCAGCCCGCGGTTGGTCGGTACGGTCAGATCGAGAACTCCTTCGTTGTCGTCGGCATAACGGAGGACCAGGCTCGGGAGCTGGGGCGCAAGTACGATCAGGATAGCGTGCTGACCCGAAAGGGCTTGATCTACCAAGACGGTCGCGTCACGCCGGCCACTGACGTCACGGCACATAGCAGCCGGCCCGACGACTTCTTCACCGAAGTCCCGTCTACGGGTGCCCTGTTCACGGTAGACCTGAACTTTGACGCAGAGACCGCCCAGACTGACACCGCCGCCTTCAAGGCGTGGTTCGGCGACAGCAAGGTCGTAGATGAGAACGGCGATCCGCTGGTAGTCTACCACGGCACCGGGTCAGAGTTCGACGTCTTCGGAGGACTGGACGCTGCCGGTTGGTTCGCGGAGACTGAAGAACTGGCTGACGTCTACGCTAAGCGTTCTATGGATCGTGAAAGCGATGATGAAACTTGGACGCCGAAAGAGAGAATAGTCGAAGCTTATCTTTCTATACAAAACCCAAAAACCGTAACCGAAGATATGAACTCTGAGGTTACTTGGGATGAAGCCCGAGCGATACTTGGAACTCCGGGTGTCGGCTGGGGCCCCGCGCAGCAATCCACTACTTTGTGGGAAGTAGTAACCAGCCCCGAAATCGTAGCGGTTCTGCGGGAGCAGGGTTTCGACGGCGTGCGAGTTCCGGAAGGGGGCGTTGGCACCTGGTTGGCCTTCGACCCGACCCAGATCAAATCCGTGGACAACCGCGGCAGTTTCGATCCCTCGGACCCGGTAATCTACAACCAGGACGCCCCGACCTTCTACAGCGCCCTGCTGCGCGCCGTCGAGAACAGCCCCACGGCGAAGGCCCCGGCCGCGCAATGGAAGGCCACGCTCGCCAAGACGGCCGGCGTTAAGAAAGAGGAAATCGAGTGGTCCGGCCTGAACGAGGAGCTTGATCTTTTCGCCAACGCCGAAGGCGAGCAGCTGGCCTTTCTTATCTCGCGCGGCCAGATTGACGCCAAGGGCAACATCTCGCGCGAAGCCGTGGCCGCGTTCCTGCGGGCTGGCGGGGTGCAGGTCGAGGAGCGGGTGCTGGGGGGCGTCCCGGTCGGGGAGTTTTACGTCTACCGCAGCGGAGAGAACGGTGGCTGGCAGGTAGAAAGCGACGACAGCGGGGTTGTCGGCCCCGAGTACGAAACGGAAGCCGAAGCGCGAGACGCACTTGAGGAAATCCTGCAAGACCAGGCAGAAGGGTTGCCCGCGCAGTACAGCAACTACAAGCTCCCCGGCGCGGACGACAGCTACCGCGAGCTGCTCATCACCCTGCCGAACATCGAAGGCCCGTCAACCCATTGGGATGAGCCGAACGTCGTCGCGCACGTCCGGTTCACGGAGCGCCACGACGCCGAGGGCGCGCGCGTCCTGTTCCTGGAAGAGCTGCAATCGGACTGGCACCAGAAGGGCCGGGATGAGGGGTATCGGCAGACGGCTACGCCCGAGCAACGTAAGGCGGTCGAAGATGCTCTGGAGCAGGCCGGGCTCAATCTCGTAACCGCCGAGCAGGCTATGTTGCCCGCCGCTGAGCGGATCATCAACGCGCGCCTCGATTTCTACGAAGCGAAGCTCGCCGAACTGGACGCTTCCGGCATTGGCGAAGTGTCGCGGCAAGATTTGCGTGACAGTGTTGCTATGGGGGCCGAACGTGTCGCCATCCAAGAATACCGCCGCGTAGAACGCCAGCTCGACCTTTACCAAGACCTACTGAACGCGGTTGATCTTACTTCGGGCGAGCTACGAAACCGCGCTGCGATACGCGCCGCGTTCGATACCCCCAACTGGGGTCCTAACGTCGGGCTGCCCATGCCGACAGACGCGGAACGCGCTGCGGCCGGGCACATCGCTGCCGGTCTTCGCTACCAGGAAGCGCAGATCGCGCTCGACAGGTTGGAGGGCGGCGGCATCCCCGACGCCCCGTTCCGCACCACCTGGCCCGCCCTGGTCATGAAGCGCATGATCCGCTGGGCGGTCGACCACGGCTACGACAAGGTCGCCTGGATCAACGGTAACCAGCAGAACGGCGGCCAGACGGGCGGCGACGGCTCGTTCTTCTACGAGCGGAACCTGGTCAACGTGGCCAACGATCTGCTGAAGCGGTACGGGACACGGGTTGAGCCGGTCGATATGCGCGACGATACCGCTCGTACGCGTGCTGAACAGGCCGAACGTCGGCAAGCGAACGTGCAATCAGAACTGGAACTCGAAACGGACCCCGGGGCGCGGGCGTCCCTGCTGAGCGAGGCCCAATACCAGAGTGACGAAGCCGCGTTTAACAACCGCCCCGCGACCGAACTCGGCATTCAGAACGGCTTCACGATCACCGACGAGCTGCGCGCCGCCGCGCGCGAAGGCTTCGCCCTGTTCCAACAGCACCGGGGCCAGATCGCCTTCGGCCAGGACATCACACAGCAGCCGTCCGTCATCTCTATCCTGCGCACCGCGGACCTGTCCACCTTCCTGCACGAGACCGGCCACTTCTTCCTGGAGGCGACCGCGCACATGGCCAACCAGGTCGACGTGCCGGCCGGTGTCCGCGAGGATATGGACGCGGTGCTGAAGTGGTTCGGCGAAGACCTGACCCTGGATCGCTGGAACCGGATGACGACGGAGGAGCGCCGTCCCTACCACGAACAGTTCGCTCGGGGCTTCGAGGCCTACCTGTTCGAGGGCCGGGCTCCGTCGCTCCAGCTCCGTGATCTGTTCCGGCGCTTCTCGGCCTGGCTGAAGAACGTCTACCGCAGCCTAACCGCGCTCGACGTCACCCTGACCGACGAAGTCCGCAGCGTGTTCGACCGGATGCTGGCGGCGGCTGACGACATTCGCGACGCCGAGGACGCCCGCGCCTTCGCCCCGCTGTTCGAGACCAAGCCGGAAGGCATGTCCGAGGATCAGTGGGCCGAGTACCAGCGTCTCGGCGTCCAGGCCACGGCTGAGGCTGTAGAGCAGCTCGAACAGCGCTCGGCGCGCGACATGCGCTGGGCGTCCGGCGCGAAGGACCGCTACGTCAAGGAACTCCAGCGCGAGGCCGAGGAGCAGCGCAAGACGATCCGGGCCGAAGTCACCGCCGAGGTCATGGCCGAACCGGTTAACCGGGCGCGCGAGTTCCTGCGTCGCGGGATCGGCGAGAACGGAGAGCCGGTCGAAGGCGCGCTCAAGCTGGACCTGGCCACGTTGAAGACCCTCTACGGCGAAGACGGCCTGTGGACCCGGCTGCGCCGGGGCGGCAAGTATGGCGAGGTGGCCACCGACGGGATGCACCCCGACGTCGCGGCCAGCCTGTTCGGCTACGCCTCGGGCGAAGCCCTGATCGAGGACCTCGTCAACGGCGAGGTCGCGGCTGACAAGATCAAGGGTCTCACCGACCAGCGAATGCTGGAGCGCTACGGCGACCTGTCCGATCCGCAGTCCATCGAGCGCGCCGCCAATGACGCGGTCGCCAATGACGCGCGTGCGAAGTTCGTCGCCGCCGAGATGACCGCCCTGGATCGGGCCGTCGGCCGCCGTTCGATCCTGAACGAGGCGGCCCGGGAACACGCGGCCAAGGTCGTCAACCGCCTGGAGATGAAGCGGCTGCGGCCGGCGCAGTATCTCGCGGCTCAACAGCGCGCCGCGCGCGCCGCCGATCAAGCCCTGAAGAAGGATGACCTGGTCGCGGCGGCCACCGCCAAACGCAACCAGCTCATCAACCTGCACACGGCACGCGCCGTCCAGAAAGCCCAGCGCGACTTCGAGAAGACCAACCGGCTGTTCACCCGGATCATCAGCGCCAAGGACGATGCGCTGAGCCGGACCCGGAACATGGACCTGGTGAACGCGGCGCGGGCGGTCCTGGCGCTCTACGGCGTCGGCCGGGTCAAGAACGATCCCACCGGCTACATGGAGGCGTTGAAGCGCTACGACCCGACCCTGTACGCGGACCTGGCCCCCTTCATCAACGGGATGCGCGGCGACGCCAAGCCGATCACCGACATCACCTACGAGCAGTTCCAGGGTTTGCGCGACACCGTCGGCCAGCTCTGGCAGCTCTCGCGCCGCACCCGGCAGGTCGAGATTGACGGGCAGCTTGTCGACCGCCGCGTCGTCACCGACGCGCTGGGCGCGCGGCTGGACGAAATCGGGCTCCCGGCCAACCGGCCGGGAACGGAACGCGCGCCCACGCCGGGCGAGAACCGCGTGCGCGATCTGCTCGGGCTGCGCGCAGCGCTGCGGCGGGTGGAGAGCTGGGCCCGTGGGCTCGACGGCGAGGACGCCGGCCCGTTCCGGCGTTTCATCTGGAACCCGGTCTCCCAGGCCGCCGACCGCTACCGCGCCGAGAGCGGTGCCTATATCCGTCGCTTCCGTGACCTGCTCGACACCGTGCGCGCCGACCTGAAGCCGGGCGAAATCAAGGCTCCCGAAATCGGCTACACCTTCGGCGGCAAGGCCGAGCTGTACCACGCCCTGCTGCACACCGGGAACGGCTCGAACAAATCCAAACTGCTGCTTGGCCGTAGCTGGGGCCTGAAGCGCACCGACGGTTCGCTCGATGACACCCGTTGGCAGGCCTTCGTCGATAGGCTCCACGCCGAGGGCGTTCTGACCGAGCGCGACTGGACCTTCATCCAGGCCGTGTGGGACCTGCTCGAAGAGACCAAGCCGGGCGCGCAGCGTGCGCACCGCGCGATCTACGGCCGGTACTTCGACGAAATCGCGGCTGATCCGGTCGAGACCCCGTTCGGCCGCTTGCGCGGCGGATATGTCCCGGCCCTGACCGACGCCTTCCTGGTCCAGGACGCGGTGCTGCGCGCCGAACAGGAGGCCATCGAAGGCGGCGACAGCGCCATGTTCCCGGCCGCCTCGAACGGCTTCACCAAGTCGCGCGTAGAGGATTATACCCGCCAGCTCGCGCTCGACCTTCAGCTCCTCCCCATGCACATAGACAAGGTGCTGAAGTTCACGCATCTCGGGCCCCCGGTTCGAGACGTCGCTCGCATCCTGAAGGACCGCCAGTTTTCGGCTAAACTGGAAGGCTTCGACCCGACGGCCCAAACCGACCTGTTGCTGCCCTGGCTCCAGCGCGCGGCCAAGCAGATCGTCGAGACCCCGTCGAAGGGCCGCGCCGGCAAGGCGGCCGACCGGTTCTTCAGCGCTCTGCGCAGCCGTGTCGGGATGCAGCTCATGTTCGCCAACGTCGTGAACACCGCGCAGCAGGTCACTGGTTTCTCGAACGTGCTGCTGCGCGTACGGGCCGCGAACCTGGCCGAGGCGCTGTGGGCTTATACGCGCGATCCGAAGGGCGTCAGTGAGGCGGCGGCGTCCGCTTCGGTATTCCTGGCCAACCGCATGAACTCGGACATCTTCGAGGCGCGCCAAACGATCAACCAGCTCACGACCCTGAACCCTTCTGCCCGGGAGAAGGCGGTCGACTTCGCTCAGCGTCACGCCTACTTCATGCAGTCGGCGCTTCAGAACGTCATGGACGTGATTTCCTGGACCGGGGCTTACAACCAGGCGACTGCCCGAGGCGACGTCGAAGCCGACGCGATCCGGTTCGCCGACAGCGTGATCCGGGAGACCCAGGGCTCGATGGCTCCGGAGGACGTGTCCCGGTTCGAGACCGGCACCCCGTTCATGCGGATGTTTACGCAGTTCGCCGGCTACTTCAACATGATGGCCAACCTCAACGCCACGGAGGTCCAGCAGGTCGCCCGAGGCGTCGGGCTGCGCAAAGGTGCGGGCCGCCTGTTCTACGTCTACCTGATGGGCTTCGCGGTCCCGGCCATCATCGGCGACGCCATCGCCAAGGGCCTGCGCGGCGGTTGGGAGGACGAAGACGGCGACGGCTACATGGACGACCTGTTCGCCTGGTTCTTCGTCTCCCAGGCCAAGTTCGGCCTGGCCATGGTCCCTGGCGTCGGTCAGGTCGGTAATGCCTTGATCGGCACCACGACCGGTCAGCCGTACGACGACCGTGTCTCCCTGTCGCCCGCCATCTCGGTTATCGAGAGCGGCGTCAAGGTTCCGGCCGAGGTCTACCAGAGCATCGTCGAGGGCGAAGAGTTCAACCGGAACGATACCCGCAACCTGTTGAACCTGCTCGGCGTGCTGACTGGAACCCCGGCCGGGGCGGTATCGAAACCTGCCGGATACGCCGTCGGCGTGGCGCAGGGCGAAGTCGAACCGACGGGCGCGCTGGACGCGACGCGCGGCGCGATCACCGGCACTCCGTCGCCCGAGAGCCGGACGAACTAGGTATGCGTGCGGCCCGGTCCAGACGTTAGGATCGCGCCCGAACTCGCGGAGCCTGCCTCTTGTCCATCTCGTCGAGCACGCGCAAGGCCGGCCCCTTCACCGGCAACGACGTCACCACCGTTTTCCCGTTCGCCTTCAAGGTGTTCAGCGCTGCCGACCTGCTGGTCGTGCATACCGATCTGCTGGGCGTCGAACACGATCTGGTCCTGAACTCGGATTACACGGTTTCGTTGAACGCGAACCAGGACAACAACCCTGGTGGCTCTGTCACCCTGTCCGAAGCCCTGCCCGAAGACGAGCTGCTGACGTTGACGTCGGCGGTCGGCGCGCTCCAGCAGCTCACCCTCACGAATGCAGGCGGCTTCTACCCGGCCGTCATCAACGGCGCGCTCGACCGGCTGACGATCATCGCGCAGCAAATCCTGGAACAAGTCGGCCGGTCGCTGAAGCTGCCGATCAGCTCGACGGCGGACCCGACCCTGCCGGCCCCGGCCCCCAACGAGCTGATCGCCTGGAACGGCAGCGGCGACGGCTTCGTCAACGTCCCGGTCGGCGACCTGGTCACGGTCGCCGGTTACGCCGACGCCCGCATCGAGACCTTTACGGGCGATGGTGTCGAGACGGAGTTCGAGATTGACTTCCACCCTGGCGTACTCGCCAATCTGGACATCTCCCTCGGCGGCGTGACCCAAGTGGGCGGCGTGGACTTCGACTTCGTCGGCACGACGGTCGTGTTCTCCTCCGCGCCGCCCGACGGCGTGACCGTGCTCGTTCGCTACGCGCGCCCTATCGCCCCGGTTCCGGACTTCGACGAGGTGCTTTCCTCCGTGGAAGATGCCCAGGCCGCTGCCGCCGCTGCGGCGGCTTCAGCCGCGGCGGCCGGTAATAAGCTGGATAAGGGCCAGGCGCTGTCTGACCTCGATGACGTGCTCGCGGCCACCGTGAACCTTAAAGTTCAGCAGACCGGTTCTGGCGCGGTTGAAGAAAGTCTGCGAACCGCGGTAACGAAAACCATCTACGCTTCGTCATACGGAATGGCGGCGGGCGCGAGCGCCGCCGTCAATACAGCGGCGTTGCAAAACGCTGTGAACGAAGCTCACAGCCGTAACGGAGGCCAGGTTCTACTGCCGCCCGGCGTTTGCAACGTCAACACTGTAAATCTTCGCCCGAACGTACAAATACTTGGTGCTTCTCTCGGCTCTAACGACACCGTTTTGTCGACTACGAGGGGTTCAGTTCTCGTACAAAACGATCCGGACGAGCCTGTTATACATGTTCTGTCCGACGCCACCTGGGGTGTTCAACGCGGCGTACGGCTGAAAGACTTCATCTTGCTGGGCCACGCCTCGGCAACCGTGCGTATGCTTCGGTTCGAGGCCATAACACCTTACGCCATTACGGAATGTGTCGTAGACGTAGACAGCTTCGGTGGCTTTGGTCTTTACGAAGCGGTTACGGGCGGAGCGAACACCGTATACTTGTGTAGCTTCAAGATGAAAGCGAACACCTGTACAAGTAAGCCTTTTGTTACATACGGTGCGTACAACCAATACGACCTGCGCGTAAACTACGTGCCCGCCGACGAATACGCGTGTACCATAAACGATACAAGTGCGTCCGGCCGCATAGTGTGCGACGGTCCTGTAAGTTTGCTGGGCACTTCGTGCGTGCTCGGTGTGGCTGTAGAAAGCGTACACAGCGCGCCCGCGTCTCCGTGGGAAGCAGCCATCGGGGTGTACGGCTCGAATAATACACTCGTCGCGCCTCACATAGTCAACGTGCAGGCGGCTAGGGCCACGGCGTCCATACGTGTGTACGGGGGCGGTACAACTATTGTAAATCCCGTGGTATCGGGTTCTGATTACCCCGCCTACCCGTTCGATATAACCGGTCTGGACGGGCCTTGTACTATCGTGGGCGGCAGTATGCTCAAGACTTTCTCTCTTGAGGCGTACGCTTCCGATGCGGACCTGGCGCGCCTGTACACGGCCGGCAACAGCTCTTCCTACTATACGCCCAAGAGCAAAGGTGCTACCGCGAACCGACCCGGGGGCCTGGGAGCTTCGCACGTCGGTCGTCTGTATTTGGACACCGACCTGGACGCGGATGGGAAGCCCGTTTGGTGGAATGGTTCTGCCTGGGTAGACGCTACTGGAGCTACGGTGTGACGGTGACTTTCGCGCAAGTGCTTCAACTATACGCCCCCTTCGTCGGCCTTATGGCGCTGTCCTTCTGGATGGGCGTCCTGAGCCAACGCGTCCGGCATCTGGAGAGCTTCGGGTACATGAAGGTCTCGAACCAGGTCGTTGAGATAATGACCAAGATGAAGGGGTTCGACGAGAAGCTCGACAGCCTGGATCGGCGCACTGAGGGCGTGCAGCGCCAGCTCGCTAACCTGTCCATGGGTCGGCAAGGTCAGATATACGAGTTGCCGGCGACCGGGGACCTTCAGAAGTGAACGACATAACCTGCAAATCGGACCGCGCCGCCGAAATCAGCGTCCTGGGCGTCATAGCAGTCGGGGTCATGGTTCTTGCTGGCCTAGCCATCTGGCGGAACAACGCGGCGGAAGCCTCTGCCTGGACCGCGGTGCTCATGGCCATCATCAACGCCATCAAGGAGCGCTGGACCCAAAGGTCCGTCGATCAGATGGGTAACCAACTCGCGGGGTCCGTGCCGCCTAGCACGGGGCCCCAGGACGTTCGCGTCATCAACGATCCGCGAGACGCGGTGCCTGTGGAGGACACCGGGAAATGAACTCCAAAGCCCTGTTCGACACCATCCGCCGCATCGCCGGCCGCGGCCTGACCCAGGCCGAGGTCGACGCGATAAACGCGCACCTGTCCGGGTCCGCCGATGCGGTGTTGGGCCAGCCCGCCATGCCGGTCGACGGCAAACTGATCGAGCACCTCAAGGTCGACGAAGGTCTGCGGCTGGAAGCCTACCCGGACCCGCTGTCGCCGCTTGGCAAGGCCTGTGAAGCGCGACGGCTGGACCCGACGAAGTATCGCCAGGTCCCGGGTTGGGAACGTCTGTCCGGCACGCCCTGGACCATCGGCTACGGTCACACCGGTTCGGATGTCAGGCAGGGCACGATATGGACCCCGGAGAAGGCCGAGCACCACCTCAAACAGGACGTCGTCGAGCACAACGCCAAGCTCGCTGCGGCGCTTCCGTGGATCGCCGATCTGGACCCGGTTCGCCGCCGCGTGCTTCAGAACATGGCCTTCAACCTGGGCGTCGGCCGCGCGTCCGACGGGTCTGGCCTGCTCGGCTTCAAGAACACTCTGGAGATGATCCGCACCGGGCGTTATACTGAAGCCGCCGCCAACATGCTGCGGTCGCGGTGGGCGGGCCAGGTCGGCGAGCGAGCGACGCGGCTGTCCGAGCGGATGAAGAGCGGGAGAGACTGACATGCTGAAGCCCGATTTCACCAACGTCCCTTGGCGAACGGTCGCCGCCGTGATCCTGGTCCTGTTCGTCCTCCTGGTCACGCTGTCCTGGTGCAAGGACCGCGAACGGCTGGAGACGGCCAAGGATCAAGGCACGTTGGCCGGCTCGCGCATGGACAGCGCCCAGGACGCCATCGCCCGGATCGGCGAGAACGCCGCCACCAACACCGCCATCCAAAACCAGGTCGAAGAGGCCCAGAATGCAATCCGCCAAGCTGATCCTGCTGATCGCGACCGCGTCGCTCGTTGCGAGCTGCGCAAGCTCCAGGGTCGCCCCGCCTGCTGAAGGCTGTTCGTCGCTGGCCGAGCCGCTGCTCGGTCGCGTCACCCCGCACGCCGAACTCGGCGACAGCGGCGATCCGGCCCTTGACTGGCCGCTCTACGGCGCAGCCGAGACGGGCCAGCTCAACAGCGCGAACGCTGACAAACTCGCGGGGCGCGACATTATCCGCGCCTGTGAAGAGCGGGACGCCCGTGCCTGGCGGCGCATCAACGCGCCCTGGTACGCCTTCTGGGAGCGCTGAGCTGTGAGCCTGACCCAAGTCCCGCCTGAGATGCTCGACAGCGACGTCCCGACCCCGGCCGACATCACCGCGGCGATCAACGCTGTCCTGCCCATCGGGTCGGTGATCGACTACGGAGGCAGCGCCGCGCCGGACCCGGCCGGGGGCGTGACCTGGTTGCTGGCCTATGGTCAAGCCGTTAGCCGAACCACCTACGCGACCTTGTTCTCGCGCCTGGGAACGACCTTCGGTGTCGGTGACGGGGCGACGACCTTCAACCTCCCGGATTACCGAGGCCGGGTCGGCGTCGGCCAAGACGACATGGGCGGCGTGTCGGCCGACCGGATCACCGCCGCGGTCGCGGGTTTCGACGGCGATGCGCTCGGGGCCACGGGCGGCGACCAGCGCTTGCACCAGCACACGCACGCCGTCACGGACCCGGGGCACGATCACGACATCCCCACCTTCGAGAACGAGACAGGCGGTTCTGGCGCTTCGGCCGGGTCCGGCGTTGCTGGGGTTACCGGAACGTCTGCTACCGCTTCTACGGGCATCACGATCCAGAACGCGGGCGCGGGAAACAGCCAGAACGTCCAGCCGTCCATCGTTGTGAACAAGCTGATCCGGGTGCTCTGAACGCAAAACGGCCCGCCTGGGTTAACCAAAAGGCGGGCCGTTACTCATCAAGGTTGCTGCCTGCGGGCAGTTCGCTCTAGCGCTTCATGACCGCCTCCTTGTCCTTCGTGCTTCGCAGCGGAGAGCGCAGGTTGCATCTGGTCAGGTTGCTTGTCAAGCCCAACGCAAAGAGCCCCGGATCAGGAAAGGACAAGTAACCTGATCCGGGGCTCTGAAGCGGGGCCGGCCTGCGAGGCGGCCCCTCATCCCGGAAGCGCACTCCCGAGGGTAGGCGATCAGCCTATCACGGTTTCCGGCTAGTTCAAGCCAGGTCCGCGCATCCCAGCGCCGACAGGTACAGATCGAGGATCGCCTCCTCCTGCTGCCGCTTGGCCTGGTCCTGCTTGCGGATGCGGATGACCTTGCGCAGGGTCTTGACGTCGTAGCCCTCGCCCCTGGCCTCGGCGAAGACCTCCTTCTGGTCGGCCATCACCGCCTGCTTGTCCTCCTCCAGCCGCTCCAGCCGCTCGATGATGGTGCGCAGCCGGCCCTGGGCCGTGGCGGTCAGGACGTCGGGCGAGGCGTCGAAGGCGGCGTCAGCATCGTCGAGCTTCTCGTCTTGGGTCTTGGCGTTTCGGGTCATGGTCTCTTCCTCTTGAGAGCGTCGAGCAGGATCGCCTGCACCGAGCGCTTGGTTTCGAGCCGGTCTAGAACGAGTTCATCGACGGTGCCGGCCGCCGCGATGTAGTGAACAAAGACGTCGCGGTCCCTGCCAGCTTGTTGCTGGCGCATGGGCCCGACGCGCTCGATGATCTGGTCGTGCTCTTCGAGGTTCCAGTTCAAGCCGAAGAACGCGAGCTTGTGGCTGTGCTCCTGGAGCCCGTCTACGCCGTGGCCCAGGTTGGCGGGATGGGCGAGCCAGACGCGGCCCTGTCCGGCCTTGGCTTGACGAAGCCCGGCCGAAGTGCCCAGGTCCAGGGAGCCAGGGAAGGCCTTCAGGAGCCGGGCCAGATCGTGCTTGAAGTGGTAGGCGACGAGCACGGGCGCGCCGGCCGCCTCCTCGATCACGCTCTCCAGCGCGTCGATCTTGGCGTTGTGGACTTCGTGCCAGTTCTTGTCCTCGTCGTAGATCGCACCGTTCGCGAGCTGGAGGCATTTGTTGGTCCGGCCCGCGGCGTTGACCGCCTCGATAGGGCTGTGGATAACGCCTTCCAGTTCGGTCCACATGCGCCGTTCCATCTCCCTGTAGCGGGACATGGCCTTCGCGGGCAGGTCGACCAGGATCACGTTCTTGATCGGGTCTTTGGTCTGGACGGTGGTGGTCAGGCAAATGTCGGCAAGCGCTCCCTCAATCTGCTCCTGCGCGAAGGGCAGGGGGTCGAGCCCGTAGCCGTCGAACGACTTCTGGAACCAGCGCTGGGTGAAGGCTTCGTGTGTGCGGCCGAGCCGCTGGCCCGCGTCCAGGAACCAACTCTGGCCCCACAGGTCCTTCAACCCGTTCGGGGCCGGGGTGCCGGTGAGGTTGATCCAGCGTGGTGTGCGGTGCGCGACGCGGCCGAGAACCCGAGCGCGCGATCCGCCCCCGCCCTGGTAGAAGGTCTTGCCTGAGACCGGATGTGTCCGGTAACCGCCCCGAAAGCTCTTCAGCTTGGTGCTTTCGTCAGCGACGACCAGATCGAATGGCCAGTCGCCGTCGAGCTGCTCCAGAAGCCAGGGAAGGTTCTCGTAGTTGATGGTGGCCAAGGGCGCGTTTCCGCGCCGCACACGGCCAAGAGCGTTCAACCGGTCGGACACGCAGCCCAGGATCGTCTCAACGTCCCAGGACGCGCAGAACGACCACTTACGGCATTCATCGGGCCAGGTGTGCTCGGCGACCCGAAGCGGCGCGACCACGAGCGTCGGGCGACGCACGTCGCCGACCAGGTGCAGGATGTCGAGCGCCGCCAGGGTGGCCGACGTCTTGCCGGTGCCCATGCCCGCCCACTGGCCGGCGCGCGGGATCGAACAGACATGCTCGATCATGTCCGGTTGCCAGGGCCGGGGGACGTACTCGCGAGCTGTCATGCGAGCACCTCTAACACTTTGGCCAAGATAGCCTGGGTTGTCGGATCGTTCGCCCCGGCGAAGTGCTCGGCCAGGTGTTCTAGCTCGGCCTTCGTGAACTCGACGTGGCGGCCGGTCTCGTTGGCGTCGAAGCGGGCCTGGCTCTCGGCGCGCATCCGGGGGAACCACACGCGCTGTTGCCACTCGCCCCGCCGTTCGCCGGTCGCTTCCTGCTGCCGCCATATCTCCTTGGCGCGAAACTCGGGAAACGGGCATTTAGGGTCTTCGTCCTTGACCTTCTCGGTGAGCGCGTCCCACTCATCGTGAATGTCTAGTTCGGTCCGGCTAGGGTTGTAGAGCTTTCGGCCGGTCTCGTCGAACGTCGGCACGTAGCGCTGACGGGTCATTCGGCGTTCCTGATCCGCCGTAGCTTGTGTTTCGGAGCGCCCCGGCCGATATGGAACTTGCCGCAGCTCGGGCAGCGGTAGCTATCGATCCCGCCCTTACGCAGCCTCTCGATGTTCTTGGCCGCGCGCACGGCGTCACGCCCGCTGTCGAAGGCTTCCTTGCCGACGCAATGCCACCCTCCTTTGGAGTTTCGAGGATGGGCTTCAGCCATGGACCTGCTCCGAGAAACGCATAGGGATAGGGCGGACCCGTCGTGGGCCTCCGTCTCGTCGGCCGGTCGCGTTCACCAGCACCCCGGGCTCCTTGGCCCGGTGAAGCGCGCCGACCACAGAGTTCCGGGTGCGGTGCAGCCGGCGTCCGATTTCGGCCGCGCTCAGCTCGTCGTCCCTGCGCCAACGACACGCTCGGTCCAGCTCGTATTCCGTCCATGGACGCTGCTTCATCGTTCCGTGTCCTCGTGGGCGAGCCGGACCAGGGCGTCCTGGATATTGAGGAGCTTTTCCTCCAGCGCCGCCTCGGGGAAGCGGAACCGGGAGACGTGGTCCATGTCGACGAGCTGCCCGTAAGCTAGGGTCTCGCCGCGCCAGGAAGCCCGGACGCGCACGACCCGTATCGGGCCGTGTTCGTCGAAGGCCTCGACGGACCACCGCTGCGAACGAACCAGGGCGTCGTGCTCGACACGCGTCAACACGTCGGTAGGCCGTTCTTCAGCATGATCGCGCAGCCCGGATCGTAGAGGCCGTCGGTGTCCCAGGTCACGGTCGGGACCGTCGTGCCGCTGTGCTTCAGCAGGCGGATGAAGCCCGAGCCCCAGGCGGCGTAGACGTGCTCGCCGCGGCGGAAGAGCTTGACCTGGCGATATACGCCCTTAGAGCGCAGGATGACCTGGGCGTCGGAGATTTCGGAAAAAAGCATGTCGGTCACAGGCTTGTCCTTTCAGCGATGTAGCGGTCGACGGCTTCGATGCTGCCGAGGATGAAGACGTTGCATCCGAGGGCGCGGAGCTTCTCATGCTCCCGGGTCTGGTGATCGGCGGTCGGACCTTTCGGCCTCTTCAGCTCGACGAAGTCGATGCGTGGCAGATGCACCCCCACGACCTTCAGCATGGGGTCCGGTGGCCAGATGACCAGCCGATCCGGCGCGCCGCGGTGCCCCGGCCAGACCATCTTTCTGACCAGGGCCCCAGCGGCGGTCGCCCGCTTGCGGAGATGCTTCTCGACGGTGCTCTCACGCATCAAAGAGCGCCCGCGATTTTTAGAAAAGGGCCCGGAAGTCGGCCTCCGTCGCGCAACGTTACGCTAACGCTCGGGTCATCGGTCTCGAATATGGTTTCGGCCGAAACGAGCCCGTCGTCTTCGTAAGCGTTGAACGCCACGACCGGCATGTCCTGATCGAGGGTTTTCAGGTGCGCGATGAGGTCGCGAACCGACATGAACTGTTTGCCCGTCATTTCCTGTATCTTTGTCCTTCCCAACCCGAGGCGGCGAGCGGGAGACCCGTCGCCCAGGGCGGCACGGTGGACATGATGGCAGACAAGCGACTGCTTGTCCACTGTCTGCTGTCGGGTGTTTGCGTGACCAGCTCGTCGTGGACCGTCATGACGATTTCGTAGCCCGACGCCTCAGCCTCGGCCATGTTCCAGGCCAGCACGTCCCGCGATCCGGCCTGGGTCGCGTTCTCGGCCAGCTTCCCGCCGTAGGTGTGAATGCGTTCCCACTTCCGGGTGTACTGGTTCTCGCCCATGTAGGTGAGCTTGCCCTCGTCGTCGAGCGCGACGCCCGGGTAACAGAGCACGCGGCCGGACGGCAGACGCATCCGAAGCCAGGACCCGTCCCGCTGGAAGGCGATCTTCCCGTCGGCGGCCTCGAACCGGCGACCCGGGCATTCGACCGCGGCGATGGCCTGCTCTTCCAGCGCGTACCACAGCTTCACGATCCGGGCGTTAGCCTTGCGCCAGCCCTTCACGATTTCCAGGGCCCGCATCTCGCCAATCTCCAGGCCATAAATCTTGGCCATGGCGTTGAAGGCTCCGACCGCGCCCTGGTATCCGCACGCCAGCTCGGGGACCTTGCCCTGGCCTTGACGCTCGTCGGCGGTGACGTCGGCCGGGTCCTTGCCCAGGATGCGCCCCGCGCCAATCTTGTAGAGGTCTTCACCGATCCCGTCGTCGAAGTCCCGGAAGGCCTGGAGCTTCCACTCCTCGCCGGCCAGCCACGCCAGGAACCGGCCTTCGATGTTTGACAGGTCCGCCGACACGAGCTTCATCTCGGGCTGCGCGGTCAGCGCGCCCCGGATGCAGTTCGCGGCCACGTCCATGACGTTATCGTAGACCAGGTCGGCGCAGCCCGAGATGAAGGCGTCGATGGCCTCCTCAATCTCGGCCTGCTTCATCGTCGGCCGCATGAGGTTCTGGGGCTGGAACAGGCGGCCCGCCCAGCGGCCAGTGCGCTTCGCTCCGCAGAACTGAAGCGTGCCGCGCAGCAGGCCGTCCGACGACGACGACCGGAGCAGGGCCTTGTACTTCGTGGTCGAGGTCACGGTCGCCATCAAGCGAACCCGCAGCAGCTCCTTCAGGGGCTCGGGCAGGTTCTCGTCCGCCAGCCGGCGCTCCAGTGTCGCCTTCTGGGTGTCGGGCAGCATCACCCCGTACTCGGCCAGGATGAAGGCGAGGAGCTTGTCGCGCTGCGTGGCGCGCTCGACCAGCCCGTCGGTCAGCTCCTGGGTCCGCACGGCCAGGTGTTTCTTTGCCCGCTCCGTCGCCTCGACGGCGGCCTTGGCCAGCTCCAGGTCGACGGGGACGCCCCGGTCGTTGATCTTCTGGTCGAGCCTCCACAACTCCAGCTCTCGGGCGTTGTTCGGGTAGTTCCATTTCGGCAGGCGCTTGCGCACCTCGCGCATCGACGGAATGTCGGATTTGGCGTAGTCGAGGAAGCGCGACCATTCGACGGGATGCGTGTGCCGAGTGGCGCGCCTGATCTTCTGGTTCTTCGGCCGAGGCTTGCAGAAGAGCTGGATCAACGACCTGCCCGCCTTGTCCTTCGCCGCGTCGAGCGGCACGCCGAGGATGCCGCAGAGCTTGTCCAGGGAGCCAGGCAACGAGTGCGCGAGAGCCTGGACCATCGTGTCTTCGAGCTTGTCCAGCGGCAGCTCCACGCCCCACGCGTGACGGATCACGGTGCGGTCGAAGCGCGAGTTCTGGAACACGACCACGTCCGCCGCGAACAGGGCGTCCAGCATCTCCTGGTGCGGCTCTTCCCAGCCCGGAGCGGTGTAGTCGATGCAGTTCACCGGCCCGCCGTCGACCGCCCAGGTCGCGACCATGATTTCAACGTCCTCGGCGTAGCGGTCCAAGCCGTGCTTTAGAGGCGTCTCGCAGTAGGTCTCGGTGTCGCCGTAGAAGGTGGTCATGCGAGAAACACCCCGTCCTTCGGGTAAGGCAGCGGCGTCCAGTTGAAGCGTTCGAGCAGCTCATTCAAAGGTTCGTTCAGGGGGTAGACATATAGATACTTGCGCCCGCTGCGCACGCGCTCGTAGCCATCCTTCCTAGATTTCGCGCTTTGGTCCATAGACCGCCCCGACACCATCGCGCCGGTGGTCTTGCACTTCCACATCGTATTGCCTTTGCTGACCGCGACGTGGGTGAAGTTCGACGCCTGGTAGACGTAGCCTTTATGGCCGACGGTGTCGTCAGCGTAGGAGAGACAGAACCGCAGATCGGTGTGGCGTTTCAGCCATCGCAGGCAGGCCGACACGAAGCTGGACATGGGCCATGCGCAACCGGGCACCCGAACCAGTCGAGCCAGCTCCACGGCCCCTCGACCGAAAAACCGATTGACCGGAGCTGTGAACACGGCGGTCGCGACCGTCTCGCCGTCCACGGTCCACAGGAAAACGTGCATCGGGTCGGCCGTTCGCCGGCGCGTGTAGTGGTGCGCCAGGATCAGCGGCATGGCGTCGGCCAGCTTGCCCTTCGACAGGGTGGGGGCCGTCACAGCCTCACCCGCCGCCGACTGCGCCGGCCCGCGATCCGTGTCCACTCCCAACCGAAAGCCGTCTTGGTGACACCGCCCGAGGCGTTCTGCACGGCCTTGACCCACCCGGCTTTCAGTTCCCCGCCGAGGCACAGGACCGCGTCCGTCACCGTGGCGAAGTAGAGCACCCGGCCAGCGCGCCGCGCCTCCAGGACCCGGTGCTCCGGATCGATACGACGGTAGGTTCGCCCCGGCTGATCGATGTCCGGCGTGGTCGGCGCGCGGCCTTTGCGGTTCGGTTCGCCCGTGTGCAAGGGCTCACGGTCTTCGCTGCCGATAATCTTGTGGCGCGCCTCGGTGGCCAGGATGCTGCGCCTAAGCGCTTCGGCCCGTTCGCGCCGATCCGGGGCCGGGTCTCCGGTGGCCTCGGGCGGGAGAGGGGTGCCGCTCTTGCGGTCCCTAGCGTCGCGGCGGAAGCCGAATATCTTGGAGTTCTCGCCTGCGTGAGGCGAAAGACCTACCCGACTGGCGGGATTAAGGTCCACGCTTCGCGCGCGGTCGAATACCGGCGTCTCAGGCCTGTACAGCACCTTGTATAGGGTATTGTGGTTGCCCATCGTCTTGTCCTTTTACGCCAGGGTCGGGGCGGACCGAAGCCCGCCCCTCTTCTGGTTACGCCAGGTCCCCCGCGTCCGCACCGTCGGTGACGTCCTCGAAGTCGTCAGCCGAAGCCGGCACGCCGCCGCCGAAGCTGTCGCCGTCGCGAACGAACTGGACGCCCTTCAGCTCGGCGCGGATGCCCTTACCGAACTTGTTGTCTTGGGCCCACAGCTCGACACGGACGTTGACGTAGCAGCCCGAGTAGGGCCGGCCGTCGGCGGCGATCAGCGGCGTGCGGTCCCGATCCAGGATCAGGGGACGCTTGTCGGCCGGCGACTTGGCGGACAGGTAGAACATGCCCTCGAAGCCGTCGTAGGCGTTGCCGTCGC
The DNA here is from genome assembly GCA_946481425.1 of uncultured Brevundimonas sp. Next base: position 18,596 of record CAMLNT010000001.1, on the reverse strand, counting down.
CGTCGGTGTAGTCGTCGTGGACGAAGGCGACCTCGATGTTCTTCGGCTTGCCGGTTTTGACCAGCTTGTCGAAGATGGCGTCACCCTTCGCGCCCCACTTCTCACGGGCCACGGCGCGCATGGCGTCGTCGAGCTGGGCGATCTGGTTATGGTTGGGCGGCAGGATGAACTTGCCGTTGTACGACGGGTCGCCGCCGCCTTGCGGGACCTTCGCTTCCCAGATGTTCAGGAAGGCGGCGCGGACATTGTTTACGTTGAGCAGCATTCTGGTTTCTCGCTTCATCAGTTCAGGGTAGGTTTCCGCGATACGGTCGTATGCGCGGTCGATAGCTATGCGCCGGTTCAGAGAACCGGGCAAGCCGCTTTGTGCTGCCGCCTTCAACCAGCCTTCGGCGTCGGGCGGCAGCTTTCCGAGCACCTTGGGCATCACGGCTCCTTACGAACAGAGCCGAGAATGCGGTCGACGAGCCACGGAACCAGAAGGCTCGCGTGGAGGATTACGGCACCGTAACAGACGAAATCGAGCCACATCAGCAGAGGTCCGATGCGTCTTCGACGACGGCGAAGTCATCGGCGGTGGCCGCGACCGAAATCGCGGGTCGATTGTCGTCGGCCGAGGCGACCGACGGCGCGCCCTGGCTTTGACCATAGGCCTTCTGGAGCTTGGCCCACTGGCGCGGTCCGATCTTCCCAGCCTTGAACAACCGCTCGGCCGCCGTCGGGGAAATCAGCTTCAGGTCGTACATCTCCTCGGTCTTCAGACGCATGGTCTTGAGCTGGAGTTCAACGTCGTCGGCGTCGAGCCACTTCCGGTGGCCCTTCTTGCCCTCGACCAGCTTGAAGCCGGGGACCTCCTCGCCCGCGACCAGACGGCGTTCGGTCTCGGCACGGAGCGCCTTGACGAACATCTCCATGAGGTCGACCTTGGCCATGGCCGCGCCGAGCGCCTCGGGCGAGGCGTCGGCCAGCTTCTCGGCGAGGACGTCTTCGGTCAGATCATCGAAGTCGTCCACGGAGGCCGCGGCGGTAACCACGGCCCGGGTCTCCTGCTTCAGCGCCGGGCACACGGCCTTGGCCTTGCACCACTGGCATTGGCTCTCGCCCGGCACCAGCTTCGGCGGCACCGATCCGTTGAGCATGTTCGCCGCGACGTTGGCCCCGATCCGGGCCATCGTGGCGAACTCTTCCAGAGCCTCGGGCGTGGTCTCCCAGATCGCCGGCTGCATCGAGACCTTCGGCTGGAAGATCACCAGCACGACCTTCTCGATGTCGTGGGCCAGCGAGACCACGTCCAGCGCGCCGAGGGCGTACAGCATGAGCTGCTTGTTCTCCTCGGGGGAGACGAAGCGGCGGCCATACTTCAGGTCGATGACGTAGAGGGTGTCGTCGACCACGACCAGGGTGTCGGAGGTGCCGAAGCACTCCTCGCGCTCCAGCCACCGGCTGATGTCGACCTGCTGCTCGACGAGCAGATCGCCGCCGAGGCCGCGGACGAAATCGCAGTAGCCCTGGATGCCGAGGACCATGTCCTCGTCCACCTCGAACTTGCGGCCGGTGTCCTCGACCTCGATCATGCGCCCGGCGTAGGCCGAGGCGTCCTGGCCGGTGGTCAGGCACCATTCCATCAAGGTGTGGGCCGCCGTCCCCTCGTCCGCGTAGATGGAGGAGGTATCCGGGAACGGGGCTTCGAGCGCCAGGGAGCCCGGGCAGGCGAGCCAGCGGTGCGCGCCGGACGGCGAGAACCGGGCGTGCGCCTTGGCGACGGTGGTGTCGGTCACGCCCGTTCGCTCCTGCGGTTCGCGTGACGCGGCGGCGTCGACAGCGAGACCTTGCCCGCCGCCAGCGCCTTGCGCATCAACCGCCTGCGGATGATCTTGCGCTCGCCACGGGTCACACGCTCGACTTCGCCGTTCGGCATGTCCAGATAGCGCAGGTTCTTGCGCTGTCGAGGCGGCGTCGGCCGGTAGGCGTGGTCGGCGCGGAAATCCCAGCGCCGGACGCCCGCCTTGGCCAGAGTGTCGGCCAGGGCGTATCGGTCCGCCGAGTTCAGACGGACCGGCTTCAGGACGTGGGCGGCCAGATCGATAGCCGCCCCCGCCGTTCCCATGAGGAGTTTGCGCGTCACTCGGCGGCCTCCTTCAGCGCCGCGAGCAGCTCGCCCCAGCGTTCTTCCGGCACCTGGTCGGCCTTGCCGCCTTCCGGCACGCCGAACTTGTCTAGCAGGTCGACGACCGCCTGACGGCCCTTCGACGTGGCCAGGGCGACGACGGCTTTCTTGACGTCGGCGTAGTCGACGGCGGCGTCATCGCCGGATGCAGACCCAGCGTTCTCCTTCCCGGAGGCCGTGTCGCTCGTGGCGGACGTATCCGTCTCCCCGGACGTAGGCGGGGTGCTGGAAGAGGTCTTCTCTTCCTTCGCCGCACGCGGGGCACGGGTCGGCTTTCCCGGCGCTTCGACCTTATCGGCGGGCTGGGCGTCCGGGGCGGCGCGGTCGGCGAGCGCCGAGGCCAGGTTGTTGATCGCGGCCTCCAGGCCGGGGGCTTCTATGGTCAGGATGACGTTCACAGCAGGGGTCCTTGTTGCGGTTGGTCGATGGTCGTTGTGGCGTCGAAGACATAGCCGTCTTCGAGCCGGTTGGCGAGTTCCAGGAGAAGGTCTCCGGTGGTCTCGTAGGGGGTGGCGGTGGCGCGCGTGTGCTCTATCAGCTCACGGGTGCTCATGGCCTGGAGTTCGGTGCGGGTTTTCACGGGGCGCGCTCCAGATGGGGTAGATCGGTGACGCGGAAGCCACCGTTCTCCATACGAACCAGAGCGGTGTCGCCTTCGACGTACCGCACCTCCCCGCGTTCGCTGATAGAGCTTCCGGCGTAGACAGGAACGAGGACCTTGTCGCCGACCCGGATGGCCGTGGAAACCGTTTCGCATTCGATCACGTTCGCGTCGATGCCGATACGGACGCTCTCGGTGGTGTCGGGTTCGCCGATCACCAAGCCCGAACCGTTGGCGCGGCGCACTTCGCCTTCCACCGTCACCCGGACCCTATCGCCTTCGCCTGCGTCGAAAACCGTGACGCGAACCGGCGGCTCAAACTTCACCGGTTCGGCGGCCTTGCTATCTTCCTTCGTGATCCAGCCGTCCGCATCGGGGCGGCCGATGAAGGTGAAAGGCCGCATCCTGACCGTCTCGATCAGGTTGTGGTCCAGCTCGCCGTCGTTAAAGCGCAGGGTGGGCCGCCCGTCGTCCAGCTCGACCTCGTAGACCTTGCCCGTAGTGTAGAACTCGCCGGACCAACCGTCACACCGCACCAGATCGCCTGCCCGGAGCAGCTCCACCGTCTCGGCGGTCAGTGGAACACCGACCGGGGGCCGGGCGTCGGTCTCCTCGGCCTTCAGGGGCCGAGCGACCAGACGGACGTTGTGCGCTCGGAGGCTAAGGCCCGGCATGTACTTGACGTATCCCTGGGGCGTGAAGATGCTGGCGTTTTCGGTGTCGTGTTCCCGGACCACGAACCTCTGGCCGGCCAGCTCGAAGTCGCTGTCGTCCTGCGTAAGCTCCACCACGTCGCCGGGCAGGTACTTCACCGGCTCGCCGTCTCGGGCGATCAGGGCGAAGTTGCTAGGCATCCACCAGGACGAGCCTCCGAAACCGCTGCGGACGCCCTCGAACTGGATTATCTTGGCGTGAGCCTCGTCCACCTTGTAGACGCCGCCGATCCTGACCGGGATGTCAGGGCGCGCAGCGTGCCCCTTGGCCGAGACACAGTGGACCAGATCGCCCGCCTTCGGCTGTTCGCCGTTCGCATAGTTCGTCACAGGATCACCTCTTCGCTGTGGCGGGTCGTGAAGGCACGAGCCTCGCCGGTTGACATCATGGACCTGGCCCGTTTCCAGGCCATCTCTACGGCGCGACGCGGGGTCCAGGCCGCGTGCCGTTCTTCGTGGTATTCGCCGTCTCGCCCGAACCAGAGCAGGGTGGCCGTGTATTTCACGAGGCCCTGGGCGATCATGCGAACCTCACCTTGCCGTCGTCGCCTAGCTGGACGGTCAGGGGCGGGAAGGCGCGGGCCGCATCCACGACTTGCGGCAGGACGGTGATTGAGATGACGCGCGGCTCTGTGTTGAAGAAAGCGTCTTTGACACCGTTTCGGAACGACCAGAATGCCGCGCCCGCCGCTCGTTCCGTGTCGCGCTGTTGAAGCCAAGAGGCGAGCGGGAAACGACTGTAGGGCGCGCCTTTCAGGAACGGCTTTTCGCCCACCTCTGTCGCCGCCATCGCCTCACAGTCCGCGATGATGCGCGCGAGGGCTTCCGGGGCGAAGTCGGAGAAGGCGATTTGCGCCCAGCTGCGTCGCCTCGAAAGCGCGAGCCCTCTCTGAAAGGCGTCCTCGCGGATTGCCTCCAGCGACCCCGCAAACAGCGCCTCGATATACCCTTGCGTGAAGGGCGAGAGGTCGTCCCAGCGCATCGGCTCGCCGACGTTCAAAACCGGGGCGGGCCATTGCGCCCAGCCGTCCACGATGGGGGCGCAGACGCTGCCAGAGGTGTCGAGTTGGAAGGCCATCTCAGTTCGCTCCCGCGATCTTGGCCAAGGCCACGACGAACCCGAATACCGAGACCGTCGCGCTGCCGAGGAGGGTGGTGCCGACCGCCACCAGGATCAGGATGTCCAGAAGCGGGGCCTTGTCGTAGTCCGGTACGGCGGTGTGCCGGGACGTGTCTTCGTGCGGGGTCATCCGAACACCTCTATCAGGATTTGTTTCTGCGCTTCCCTCTCGGCGGCGGCGTCGGCGGCGGCGTAGGCGGCGGCGGCGGCGGCGGCGTAGTCGGCGGCGTAGTCGGCGGCGTAGGCGGCGCAGGCGGCGTAGGCGGCGGAGGCGTAGGCGGCGGCGTCGGCGGAAGCGTAGGCGGCGGCGTCGGCGGCGGCGTCGGAGGCGGAGGCGGCGTAGGCAGCGCTGTTCTGTAGGTGCGCTACCCTCTTGGCCGCTGCTTCAGCGAAGTGTGCGCACTCCTTACCGAGCCCGAGCCGCCCGGCGACCCAGAGAATGTTCGAGACGGTCGCGCCGGCCGCCAGGGCTTGACGCACGTCCATCTTGCGGCGGCGGCCGAACAGGGCGAGACGACCGTCCAGGCCGCACGGGTTCATGGCCGTGAGTTCTTCGCGGGTGAGAGTGACGGCGGGCATCAGACGATCTCCCGCGTCACGTCGGCGGTGAACGACCGGTAGGTCGCCGCCAACCATTTGTTCTGGTCCTGCTGGTTCAGGCCGACCGACATCGTCGCCCAGATCAAGGCGTTGGTGATCGGCGACATCACGCGGTCGCCCTTCGCGAAGTCCTCGCCTCGGGTCGGATCGCCGTCGCGGTCCGCGACGATAGTCCGGTTTTCTTCCGGGATCGCGGTCAAATCGAAATGCAGGGCCATCAGCGCACCGCCTCCAGCTTGGCCACGCGAACGTGTTTCTCTTCCGCGTACAAACCGGACTGGAACACGCAATGGTGCTCGCGCAGCTCGTTGACGCGGGTCCGCAGTTCGCGCCGAGCCTCGGCCGCGGTCACGCGAGGGTGAACCGAAAGGGTCACTAGGACCGTGATCTGTTTGCGCTTGGCCATCTTCCTTGTCCTTTTCACGCCGCCCTTGTCCAGCGGCCCTCCCCCTTTACGAGCCGCCGAACGGCCTGTCAAGCGATTGCTTGTGAAAAATGAGTGCTTGTACAAGCAGCCCGACGGGTGTAGGGGTGAGGCACTGCACAAGCATAAAAGGACAAGAGACATGACCCCCAAGCTGGTTCTGGAGACGCCGAAGTACCGCTACTACGAGGTAGCGCCCGGCGTGTTCAACACTGACCCCCGCGCGACTGGAGGGTACGCCCGCCTCGACGCCCTGCGCCGCCTGAAGGGAGACATCTGATGAACACCGACCGCAAGATCGCCACCCTCATCCTGCCGCTCCACGGCAACGAGGGGAAGAAGCTGACCAAGGTCCACCGTGACCTGCGCGACGCTATCCTCGCCGTCTGGGGCGGCTACACCCAGACCTTGGTGACCGGGGCCTGGAAGGACGAGAAGGGCGACGTCTACCAGGACGACAGCCTGAAGTACGAGATCGCCATGACCACCGGCGCGGGCGACGGCAAGAAGCTCGTCGAGATCGCCGCCAGGGCCTGCCTGGCCGGCAAGCAGCAGTGCGTCTTCGTGCAGCTGGCCGCAGGCAACGTGGTCTTCGTCAATGCCAGCTGACACCCCCGACCGCCGCATCGGCGTCGTTATGGCCGCGCTGGACGAGTTCCATGTACTCGCTGGCCGCGTGACCCAGACGCAGGCCGCGCACGTTCTGGCAAAGCTCGACGCCCTTTCCGCCTCCCCTGTAGGAGAGGGCGCACTCCAGCCGCAAGCGGCTTCCGTCCCCACCGAGCAGGCGGGAGGGCCGGTTGTTGGCGTGCTGGCTGACTTGTTGGCCCATGTTGATCAGGAAACCTGCCGACACGAGGACACCCATCGTGGTGGCACGATCTGGACCATCTGTGACGACTGCGGACGGAAGTGGGCCGACGATGAAGGCGGGTTCAAGCCCTACGCAGACGCGCCCGCTGTAGCCGCCGCCCGCGCCTTTCTCTCCGCCCCATCCACCACCAGCACGGCGGAACAGGTGGGGACGGCGAAGAAGCCCTTCGACTTCGAGTGTCAGCACGGCTGGATGGCTTGCGGCATGTGCGACGCGGACCCGGCATCGCCGTTCCAGGGCCGCGTGAAGCCGTGGATGCTGGTCTGCTTCGGGGCAGAGATCGCCGCTGACACGCTGGAGCGCAACGACCGCTTTATCGAAGAGGCGCTCGAACTGGTCCAGTCGCTCGGCTACTCCGCTGACCGGGCGCACGCCCTCGTGGACTACGTCTTTGGCCGCCCGGTTGGAGAGCCCCGGCAGGAAGTCGGCGGCGTCATGGTCACGCTCGCCGCGCTCTGTCTGGCGGCAGGACTGGATATGCACGAGGCGGGCGAGGCCGAACTCGCGCGGATCACCCGCCCGGAGATCATCGAGAAGATCAGGGCGAAGCAGGCGGCCAAGCCGACCGGCTCTGCGCTTCCTATCGCCCCCTCCCCCGGAGAGGGGGATGCTCCGGTGGCGTGGCGATGGAAAATGCTCGGCCAGTGGAAATACACCAACAGGCCAGCGGAGGTGGAGATGGAGCGCAGCCTCGGCGAAAAGCCGGAACCTCTCTACACCCGACCGGCGTCGGCAGTGCAGTTTGGTGCGCTGGGCGACTACACGCCTACCGAAGCGATGGTCGAGGCCGGGCGAGAGTTCATGCCCCGCAACGTCTCTGAAGAAAACGTCGTCCGCGCGTTCATGGAGATGATGAAGCAGGCCGAAATTGACGGCTTGGTCCCATCACCCGTCACCCGCCCCACCCCGGCCACCCCGGAAGGGCTGCGGGAGAAGGTGGCGCAGGAGGTCGTGCGGATAGCGAACGGGGCGCTTGCGGGAGCTGGCCTCCCGTGCCGGGTGGCCTCCACTCACGAGCCGCCTGTGCAGGAAGCGACTGATCGCATCCTCTCCGCCCTCCAGCCCCAAGGAGGCGAGGGATGAGCGAGAAGCGAGTTTATCGGGTGCCGGTCCTCGTCAGCGTCGCCCCGGTCCAGACTTACCGAAGGGTGGTTTCGGTCGAGGCGTCGTCCCCACAGGAAGCCGCTGACCTTATCCTGCAATACCGACGCCCCGGAAACAGCATTCTGAGCGACGCTATCGATGCGCCGGGCTGGCGGTCCGTTGGCGGGCGGCTTGGGCCGATCCGACCGGACCGGACGACATATGACACATACATCGACGAGCGCTCGCTCGGCGAGTGGGTCGCCGCCCTCCAGCCCCAAGCACAGGGAGGGGAGTAGGATGACCAATGCCGAGAAACGAGAGCTTCGGCTGATGGTCCAGAACCACGCCGAGCGCAGCGACGCCGAGATTGCGCGGCTCGTCTGCTGCCACCCGTCGACCGTGCGGAAATACCGAAAGGTGTTCGGCTCCAAGCCCGCCGCCCTATCCCCGGAGAGTGAACGATGAGCGCTCTCCGATGGATAGCTCGCACGTGGTCATCGTGGCGCAATCGGCCCTGCACCTGTCATGGCTGCCAGCCCCGCCCGTTCAATCAGTCCCGCAGCCCCCGCGTCTCGCACGGCCTGCATATGTGGGTTCAGAACGGCAAGATGCACTGGCGAGCCAAGTCGAGGATCGTTGACCAATGACCCACCCCAACAGACCAAGGACCCAGGAATGACCGACAACGCGGTCCAGGAAGCCATCGACGCCGCCGGCGGCCAGGCCCAGCTCGCCGACGCCCTCGGCGTCTCGCAGCAGGCCGTGAGCCAGTGGCTGAACAAGAAGCGATGGGTGCCGCCTCGGCGCGCCCAGGAGATCGAGGCCCTGTACGGGGTCAAGGCACGGCGGCTCGTGAACCCGATCCTGGTGGTGACGCCGTGATCGTAAAGGCGCTTGACGCCCGCACGGCGCGCGACGTGGTCGAGCGCGAACACTACCTGCACCGCAAGCCCCCGGTCTCGCACGCCTTCGGCCTCTACGAGGTGGATGCCCTGGTCGGGGTCTGCATCTTCGGCGTGCCGGGCTCCCGGGATGTCCAGAAGAGCGTATGTCCGGCCGCGCCCGATCTGGCCCTGGAGCTGAACCGGCTATGGGTCCATGACCGGATGCCGCGGAACACCGAGAGCTGGTTCGTGGCCCGGTGCCTGGCGTTGCTGCCGCCCCGGATCGTGTTCAGCTACGCCGACACCAGGCAGGGCCATGCGGGCTACATCTACCGGGCCTTGAACTTCGCTTACGCGGGGTGGACGGACATGGACAGAAAGACGCCGCGTTTCGACTACATCGTGCCGGGCAAGCACTCGCGCGAGGCGTTCCGCTCAGGCCAAGGGGCCCAGGCCGAGAAGGTCCGGCGCAAGCCCAAGCACCGCTACTGGATCACCACGGGCGACCGGCGCGCGCGCCGCCGTCTGGACAATATGTGCGGCTGGCCACGGATGGCAGGGTCGGCTGAGCAAGACGAACGCCTGAAGGGATGACCGTGACCAAAGTCGACCTGGCCCTGGCCCTGGCCCTGGAGCCGCTTATCAGCCGTGCGCGGACGGACGTCACCGCGATCAAGGGCCCAAACGGCATGGCCTGGACGCGCGAAGCGCTGACCGCCGTGCGCGTGAAGCGCCACCTGGACGGAACGATGCCCCGGGGCGTGTGCCCTATCAAGGCGGGCGAGAGCACGACCCGGATCGCCGTCTTCGACCTCGACAGCCACAAGGGCGTTGTGACCTGGGCTTCCATGCTGGGCGTCGTGGGCCGGCTCGTTGAGCTGCTGGAGCACCAGGGGCTGCACCCTGTCGTGTTCCGGTCGTCGGGCGGTAACGGCGTCCACGTCTACCTGGTGTGGGACGAGCCCCAGGACGCCTACTCGGTGCGCCAAGCCTTGACCCAGGTGCTAGGGGTCATGGGCTTCCGGAACGGCGCGAAGGGCGTGCAGCACAGCCAGATCGAGGTCTTCCCGAAGCAGGACAGCGTGCCCGAGCACGGCTTCGGCAATCAGTTCATCCTGCCCCTGGCGGGCAAGTCCGCGCCCCTGGAGCCGCTATTCGACTACGAGGTCATGCCGCGCGAATACGCGCTGGACCTGGTCTGGAAGCCCTCGGCCCCTGTGCCGGTGGTCGAGAAGCCCGTGCGCGAGGTCGTGACAACCCAGACCGTCGAGCACAGCCAGCTCCAGGCCGCTCTGGACGCGATCCCGAACGACACCGACCCGCTGGGCTACGACGAATGGCGGGACGTGGTCTCGGGCATCCACCACGCGACCCACGGCTCCGAGGAGGGCTACCAGCTCGCCCTGGCGTTCTCGTCGCGGGCTCCGCACTTCGAGCAGGACGAGCTGGACCTGAAGGTCTGGGCCTGGCTGGACAACAAGACCGACGCGGCGAACCCGATCACCGAGAAAACCGTGTTCGCGACCGCACGCCGCTACGGCTGGGTCGACGTGTCGGCCGACGACTTCGAGGACCTGACGCCGACCGCGCCGGCCGAGAAGGTCGAGCTGCCGTTGCCCGGGTTCCAACGGGACGGCAACGGCAAGATCGAGGCGACGGTCGGCAATGTGCGCGCCGCGCTGCTGCGGCCGGACGTGTCGGGCATGGACATCCGGTTCGACGCCTTCCGGGCCGAAATCGTGTTCGCCGATCCGGAACGGCCCGGCCAGTGGATGCCGTTCAAGGACCAGCACTACTTCGACCTGCGCTTCACCCTGGAGCGGCTCGGCTTCAAGCCGGTCGGCCGGGAGCTGATCCGGGACGCCGTTCACTGGCTGGCCTCGATCCAGGAAATCGACACCGCCCAGGTCTGGCTCGGCGGCCTGAAGTGGGACGGCGTGCCCCGCGTCGACCGGTTCCTGACGCGCTACTTCAACACCGAGGACAGCCCCTACGCGACCGCGGTCAGCCGCTACGCCTGGACGGCGATGGCGGGCCGTGTGCTCGTGCCCGGGATAAAGGCCGACATGGCGGTGATCCTGACCGGCGAGCAGGGGCAGAGGAAATCCTCGGGGATCGAGGCGCTGGCCCCGTTCGACACCTTCCGGGAGATGAACTTCAACCAGCCCGAGGAGGCGCGGGCCAGGCTCATGCGCGGGTGCCTCGTGGTCGAGCTGGGCGAGCTGTCCGGCCTCAAGACCCGGGCGGTGGAGGAAATCAAGGCCTGGACCAGCCGGCGCAAGGAGGACTGGACGCCGAAGTATCAGGAGTTCGCCGTCTCCCTGCTGCGCCGCTGCCTGTTCTGGGGCACGTCCAACCCGACCGAGGTCCTCGACGACCCGACCGGCGCGCGGCGCTGGCTCCCGTTGGAGAGCGGGCGCGTCAGGGTCGAGGACATCGCGCGGGACCGGGACCAGCTCTGGGCCGAGGCCCGGGTCCTCTTCGAGCAGGGCGGCGTGGCGTGGGAGGAGGCCGAACGACTGGCTCGCGACGTCCACGAGCGGTTCACGGTGGACGCGGATAGCTGGGAGGACGCGCTGCGCACCTGGCTCGAAACGCCGGACATAGGCGGGGTGAAGCCGTCGTCAGAGCCCTTCCGCACCCGGGATGCCCTGGTCGGGATCGGTCTTCCGGACCGCGCAATAAAACGCGTGGACGAAACTCGGTGTGCTCGGGCGCTCCGAGCCATCGGCTACGAGCAAAAAGTTGCGCGTTTCAAGACCGGGAAGCCCGGTCGGTGGTGGTTTGATACACTTTGTAACGATCTTGCGTGACGGTGCGTAACGCGGAAAAGCCCAAGGAAAACAAGGTACGTTACTCTGTTACTCTTGTTACACTTATTTATATAATGGATGTATATAGGTTATGTGTATAGGGGCCCTGGGGGAAAGGTACGGGAAAAAGTTCAGAAACGGCCGAAACAGTGTAACGGGCTGGCGCAGGTCGTTGAAATAGAAGGCGTTTTGGCGTCACACAACTCCGAAACAGTCATGTGTATCGGAGTGTACAAGCCCAGGAGCAGGACGAATGCGTAAAAAAATGCAGACTACGGGCCGCCGGCACGGTGAGCGGCACCCCCTGGCGAAACTGACGGATCGCGAGGTCGAGCTGATCCGCGAGGAGTATGAGCAGGGCGGGATCGGGTACGGACGTCTCGCTGCGAAGTGGGACGTGCACAAGATGACGGTTCGGGACATCGTGACTTTCCGACGCCGGGCGGGCTGATCCCCGGATTGGTATGCGATTGTCGTGGATGCGCGCGGTATCTTGAAGCGTCATGCCCCGCCCTTTGCTCAACGCCCCCGCGCACCCCTACGACCCGGCCCTGGCCGCCGAAATCTGCGAACGGCTGGCCGCGGGCGGGATGCTCCGCGTGATCTGCCGAGACGATCACATGCCCGAGCCCTGGGTCGTGTACGCCTGGCGGCGCGCGAACCCGGATTTCGCCAAGGCCTACGAGCTGGCCCGGGAAGTCGGCTACGACGTCATGGCCGAGGAGTGCATGGACATCGCCGAGGACGGCTCCGAGGATTGGGAGACCCGTACCAACCGAGCCGGCGACACCTACGAGGTCGTCAACCGCGAAGCCGTGGGGCGCTCGAAACTGCGCGTGGAGACCCGGCTTCGGTTGCTCGGCTATTGGTCGCCGAAGTACCGCCAGAGCCAGAACCTCCAGCTTACCGGGGCGAATGAGGGTCCTGTCGAGGTTTCCGACGCGGCGGCTTCGGCCAGGATCGCGGCGCTGCTGGCCAAGGCGAAGACGCGCAAGGACGGCGAAGACCCGAAGCCGGACGACGCGAGCGATCTGGTCTGACCGTGCTCGCCGAGGCCCCCTCCGTCGCCGAGGTCCAGCGGTTATTGCCGTTCCTGACCGAGGCCGAGAAGACCGAGCTGTACGGTCTCCTGGCCCGTGACAGGCGTCGGTGGCGACCGCTGCCCGGACCCCAGACCGACGCCTACGAGAGCGCGGCCGACATCATCGGCTACGGCGGGGCGGCAGGCGGCGGCAAGACCGACCTGGCCTGCGGCAAGAGCATCGAAGACCACCGCCGCGTGATGATCCTGCGCCGGGTCGGCACCGAGCTGACCGCTATCGAGGATCGCCTCGAAGAGCTGTTCGGGTCCCGGGACGGCTACAACGGGCAGAAGGGCATCTGGCGGCAGACGCGCAGCGACGGCGAGGCCGTGCAGATCGAGCTGGGCTCGGTGCCGAACCTGGGCGACGAGAAGAAATACCAGGGCCGCCCGCACGATCTGATCGTGTTCGACGAGGCCGCGAACTTCATGGAGGCCCAGGTGCGCTTCCTGCTGGGCTGGCTGCGGACCACGGTGCCGGGCCAGCGCTGCCAAGCCCTGCTGACCTTCAACCCGCCGACCACCGCCGAGGGGCGCTGGATCGTGTCGTTCTTCGCGCCGTGGCTGGACGACAAGCATCCGAACCCCGCGCTCCCGGGCGAGATACGGTGGTTCGCGACCGTGGGTGACAACAACGACTACGAGGTCGCCGACGCGCGGCCCTTCGTGATCGTGAAGTCGGCCAGCGGCGCGTTGGAACTCGACTACGACTTCGACCCGGACGACTACCTGGACCAACCCGATAAGATCGTGAAGCCGATGTCTCGAACCTTCATCCCGTCGCGGGTGCGCGACAACCCGTTCCTGACCGGCACAGGCTACATGAGCACGCTGCAAGCGCTGCCCGAACCCTTGCGGTCCCAGATGCTCAACGGCGACTTCCGCGCCGGCATGGAGGACGACGTCTGGCAGGTGATCCCGACGGCCTGGGTCGAAGAGGCCATGGACCGGTGGGAGCCTCGGGTGCGCAAGACCGAGATGCTGGCCATCGGCGCGGACGTGGCCCGGGGCGGCCGGGACAACACGATCCTGTTCCGCCGCCACGAGGACTGGTGGTTCGACGAGCCCCTGGTCTACACGGGCGCGGAGACGCCGAACGGGCCCACGGCTGCGGGCCTGGTCATCGCCGCCAACCGGGGCCAGGCCCCGATCTTCGTTGACGCCATCGGCGTCGGCTCGTCGGTCTACGACTTCCTGCGCGAGGCCCGGCAGCAGGTCTACGGCGTGATCGTCAGCGAGAAGTCCGGGGCCCGGGATCAGTCGGGCAAGCTCGGGTTCTACAACCTGCGCTCCGAACTCGTGTGGAAGCTGCGCGAGCTGCTCGATCCGATGAACCAGACCGGTGTGGCTCTGCCCCCGGACAAGCGGCTCCGGGCCGACCTGTGCGCGCCTCGGTGGGAGCTGCGCGGAACCCAGATCAAGGTCGAGAGCCGCGAGGAGATTATCGACCGCATCGGCCGTTCGCCGGACTGGCTGTCGGCGCTGGCCCTGGCGGCGATGCAGGCTCCGAAGCTGGCCACGCTCTCCGGTATGCGTGGGGCCAAGCCTCGCGACTACGATCCGTACGCCTAGCCTGGAGCCCTTCGCGTATGTGCGGCAACCCTCTCACCATGCTCGCCGGCCCGGTCCTCGGGACGCTGTTCGCCCGCAACAGCCAGAAGAAGGCCCAGCGCGCTCAGGAGGCCGCGCAGCGTCAAGCCGCCGAGCAGGCCGCCAAGACCCAGCGCGCCGCCGAGCAGGCCGAGGCCAAGGCGAACCGCCAGGCCCCGGACATCGCGAGCTTGATGGCGAACAACAAGGCGGGCTCGGCCGCCGCGACCCTGCTCACGGGCCAGGGCGGCGCGGACCTGTCGCGTCTGGCGCTGGGCCGCAACACCCTGTTGGGAGGCTGACGCCATGACCAAGGAACAGATCGACGAGCTGGCCGAAGCCTGTGGCGTCCAGCGCCGGGGCCTGGACGACGAACAGCTCTTCCAGGCCTGCCTGCGCGTGATCCGCGCCAACATGGGCGTGGCCGCGTGATCGTAGAGCCCACGAAGCAGAGGCTCCTGAAGCGCTGGAACCAGCTCGATACCGAACGGTCGAGCTGGATGTCGCATTGGCGCGAGCTTAACCAGAACCTCTTCCCGCGCGCCGGCCGGTTCGATGTTACGGACCGGAACAACGGGACCAAGCGCTTCAACAGCATCTACGACCGGACCGGCACCGGGGCCCTGCGCATCCTGGCCGCGGGCATGATGTCGGGCGTCACCAGCCCGGCGCGGCCCTGGTTCCGGCTGACCACGCCTGACGACGCCCTCATGGACAGCCACGCGGTCAAGGTCTGGCTCGCCGATGTCCAGCGCCGGATGCAGCGTGTTTTCGCCGAGAGCAACACCTATCGGGTTCTGCACTCGATGTACGAGGAGCTGGGCGCGTACGGGACGGCCAACAGTCTGCTGCTCGACGACTTCGACAACGCGATCCACCTGTACCCGAACACGGTCGGCCGCTTCGCCCTGGCCACCGACTACAAGGGCGTCGTCGACACCTCGTACCGTGAACTCCAGAAGACGGCCCGCAACCTGGTCCAGGAGTTCGGCGAGGACAACGTCAGCCAGGCCGTGCGCAACATGGTCTCGAACGGGAACGCCGACGGCTGGGTGACGATCATCCACGCCATCGAGCCGCGCACCGACCGCGATCCGCGGGCCAAGGACGCGCGCAACATGCCGTGGACCTCGATCTATTTCGAGAAGGGCGGCGAGGGGAACAAGCTGCTGCGCGAGAGCGGGTTCCGGCGTTTCCGGACCTTGGCTCCCCGGTGGTTCACCGTCGGCGAGGACATCTACGGCCAGAGCCCGGGGATGGAAGTCCTTGGCGACCTGAAGCAGCTCCAGCACGAGCAGCTTCGCAAGTCCCAGGGCATCGACTACCAGACCCGGCCGCCGCTTCAGGTCCCGACGGCTATGGTCGGCCAGGAGGTCGACATCCTGCCGGGTGGGATCACCTACATCGACAGCATCAACGCCCAGACCGGCGTGCGACCGTCTTTCCAGGCGGACATCCGGCTAGACCACCTGTTGCTCGACATCCAGGACGTGCGGCAGCGCATCAACAGCGGGATGTATTCCGACCTGTTCCTGATGGTCTCGCAGGCCGCGAGCACGAACATGACCGCGACTGAGGTCGCTGAGCGGCACGAGGAGAAGCTCCTCATGCTCGGCCCGGTGCTGGAGCGGCTGCACAACGAGCTGCTCGATCCGCTGATCGAGATGACGTTCGACCGGCTGCTGGCGGCCGGCGTCCTGCCGCCGCCGCCTGAAGAGCTGGACGGTCAGAACCTCAACGTCGAGTTCGTCTCAATCCTGGCCCAAGCCCAGCGCGCCATCGGCGCGAATACGACCGACCGGTTCGTCGGCAACCTGGGCGCGGTCGCCAAGATCAAGCCGGACGTGCTCGACAAGTTCGACGCCGACGCCTGGGTCGACCACTACGCGGACGTCACCGGCATCGATCCCGAGCTGATCGTGCCGTCGGAACGGGTGGGCATCATCCGCGAGCAGCGGGCCCAGCAGCAGCAGGCGGCCCAGGCCGCCGCCGCCGCTGAACAGGCGGCCAAGACCGCCCGGGACCTGGGCAGCGTGAAGACGGGCGGGGGTACGAGCAACGCCGCGGCGGACCTCATGAACCAGCTCACGGGCTACGGTTCGCCCGCCCCTTACACCTACTGATCCCGGGCTCGGTATGCGTAAGCGTGAACGCGTGCCGTACCTTCCCGCTCAATGAACCATGATCCACTCGACCTGAACGGCCAAGACCAGGCCACCGCCGCACGGGACACCGTGCGCCGAAACCTGGTGGAGACCGAGAAGGACGACTGGAAGTGGCTTATGTCCAGCCCGCGTGGCCGCCGCATCATGTGGCGGCTGCTGGGTTGGACGGGGATGTACCGGTCGTCGTTCACTGGCAACAGCGAGACGTTCTTCCGGGAAGGCGAGCGGAACGTGGGCCTTCGGGTCAACGCCGCGCTCCTTCAAGCGGACCCGCAAGCCTACAGCAGCATGATGCTGGAACACGCCAACCATGAGTGAAGCGCAGATGACCGACACGAACACCGATCAGGTCGACGACGCTGCCTCGACCGGCGACGCCGCTGACGCGGACAAGTCGGTCGACACCGCCGCCCAGGACCCGAACACGGACGCCGGCACCACCGACGAAACCGGTTCGCAGGACGAGACCGCCGACCCGAAGGAAGGCGACAAGGCCGAAGACGAGCCGAAAGGCGCGCCGGAAGCCTACGAGGACTTCACCGCGCCGGAAGGCGTCGACCTCGACGCTGACGTGATGGGCGAGTTCAAGACCCTCGCCAAGGACCTCGACCTGGACCAGGGCAGCGCCCAAAAGGTCACGGACCTGGCCGTCAAGCTGTCCCAGAAATGGGCGGATGCGCAGACCGCTCGCGTCGCCGAAATGCACGCCGAGTGGGAAGCAGAGGCCAAGGCCGACAAGGAAATCGGGGGCGACAAGCTCCCGGACACCTTGGCGACCGCCAAGAAAGCCCTGGACGCCTACGGCACCCCGGCGCTTCGCGAACTGCTCGACCAAAGCGGCATGGGCAACCACCCGGAGATGATCCGGTTCGCCGCCAAGATCGGCAAGCTCGTCGGCGAGGACACCTTCGTCGGCGGCGGTTCTTCGTCGTCCCCTTCGGGCGACGCGAAGAGCTTCTACCCCAACAGCAACATGAACTGAGGCAATAGCCATGTCCGTCCTCGCGACGACCCACCCGACGCTCATGGATGTCACCAAGCGGCTCGACCCGGGCGGCAGCATCGATCAGATCGTCGAAATCCTGAACCAGACCAACGAAGTCCTCGACGACGCGGTCTGGCTCGAAGGCAACCTGCCGACCGGCCACCGGTCGACCATCCGCACCGGCCTGCCGGCCCCGACCTGGCGCAAGCTGTACGGCGGCGTCCAGCCGACCAAGTCGCGCACCGCCCAGGTGACGGACACCGCGGGCATGATGGAAGCCTACGCCGAGGTCGACAAGGCCCTGGCGGACCTGAACGGCAACACCGCGGCCTTCCGCCTGTCGGAAGACCGGGCCCATATCGAGGGCATGGCGCAAGACCTGGCGTCGTCGGTCTTCTACGCCGATGAAGCGGTCACGCCCGAGAAGTTCACCGGTCTGTCGGCGCGCTTCAACTCGCTGTCGGCCGAGAACGGCCAGAACATCAACGCCTCGGCCGCCGACGGCTCGAACGCGACCAATACGTCTATCTGGTTCGTGGGCTGGGGGCCGAACTCGGTCTTCATGACCTATCCGAAGGGCTCGAAGGGCGGTCTGCAACACACCGACAAGGGCCAGGTCACCATCGAGAACGTCGATGGCAACGGCGGCCGGATGGAGGCCTACCGGACCCACTACCGCCAAGACGCCGGCCTGGTCCTGAAGGACTGGCGCTACGTCTTCCGCATCCAGGTCGACTTCGCCGAGCTGACCAAGGACGCGGCCACCGGCGCTGATCTGACCGACCTGATGACCGACGCCATGTCGTACATCCCGTCGCTGGCCGGCATCCGCGGGGCCTGGTACGTCAGCCGCCGCGTCTGGAGCTTCCTGAAGCGCCAGGCCAACGCCAAGGTCAAGAACTCGACCCTGACCGTCGAGCAGGTCACGAACCAGAACCGCAGCGTCGTGTTCTTCGAGGGCTTCCCGGTCCGTCGGGTCGACGCCCTGCTCCACACCGAAGCCAAGGTCGGCGCGTAAGCGTCGGCCGCCAGGAGAACAAGACCATGATCCTCGACGAACGCAACGAGTTCGCGGACGCGACTTCCGTCGCCGCCGCGGCCGGCACCGCCCTGATCGGCGACGTGATCGACCTGGGGGCCAGCGCTCGGGACATCGGCAACGGTGAACCGCTGTGGCTGGTCCTCCAGACCGACACCGAAATCATCACGGGCGGCACCGCTGGTACGATCCAGTTCCAGCTCGCCTCGGACGCCCAAGCCGCCATCGCGGTCGACGGCTCGGCCACGATCCACGGGTCGTCGCCCGAGTACGTCACCGATGATGCCGCCGCGAACAGCGCCCAGCTCAACGCGGGCGGCTACCTCTGGGTCGTCGCGCTGCCGCAGGGCGCTGTCTACGAGCGCTATCTGGGCATCCTGTGCGTGATCGGCACCACCACCGTCACGGCGGGCAAGATCAACGCCTTCCTGACCACCGACGTCTCGGCGTACCG